>JAIERY010000271.1 GCA_019746425.1 Cytophagaceae bacterium | reverse complement strand
GAATACTTAACCCGGGGATTGAACGGGGCAAATCTGCAACATTGCTATTTACATCTTTGTTGTTCGGTCTGTTTTTTATTTGTAGGCATAATTGCATTAAGGTTATTTTAATTTTTCAAATATCCTTTAGTGAATGATGAACTGGCATCTTATTTTTATTTTGTAGATAAAGGGGTTTTGGTCACTGCATCTTATTATCCCAGCACTAACAATCATATATTCTTTTCAGAACTGTGCTGCCTGGTAAATTTTTTCAGTGATAATATACTCTTAGTTATGAGACTTCCTGCTTTTATCTTTAGTATATTGACATGTCTCGTATTGTATATTACCATTAAGAGATTTTTTTCATTCCGGGTTGCTCTTTTAACAGTGGTATCTTTCTCATTCGCTTATCATATTTTTTACTATGCCATTCATGGAAGAGGGTATAGTATATTGATGTTTTTTATAGTGCTGTCATTATATGCAATATTGAAGTTATTGTTGTCAAAAGAACACAGTAGATTCTATGCCGCTGTCTATATCTGTTCTTCTATCCTTGGTTTTTACACCATGCCTCTTTTTTTATATCCTTTTTTATCATTTACAGTATTTTCCTTTTGGTTTTTAATGATGAACAGAAAAGGAGGCTATATAAAATTCATTATTATTAATTTATTTATTGCAGGAGGCATTTGTATTTTATATGCTCCCGTAATACTGATGTCGGGCATATCAACCATCACCAGCAATCCGTGGATGACACCGCTTTCATGGAGTGTATTCTGGAATACCTTATTAAATTATTTATCAGAGTTAAGCGCATACCTGCTGAACATTGATCAATATGGAGGTGTCTGTCTTGCCATAGTTTTAATATGCGGCATTGCATTGCTTGCAAAAAAACAGAAGGAGTTTGCCTGGCTTTCTTTATTCTTTTTTGTCATTCCTCTTCTGATGATTATAATCCAAAGACTGCATTATTTTGTAAGGATATGGGATTACTTATGGATAATAATTGCTTTGCTTGTTGGTGTGATAATTAGTTTTGTTATTTCTTTATTCAACAATGAAAGATTACGAACATGGATATATTCTATTGTAGTGGTACTGATAATATTCAACGGATACAGGCAGATAGATCACGTAGTAAATAAAAAAGGGTTTGGGTACTATGTACAGCTTGATAGTTTTATTGGTAAAGTATTTGAAAGTAATTTTTCTTCAGCTTACATTTCTGAAGATACTTATTATCTGTTTATCAGCTATAATTCTGAGCATAGGAAGATGCCTATACAATTATTCTATACTGCTGCTGCAAAGGATCCGGAATTAATAGTACAGGCAAAAAGTGAGAAATTTCCGGTATGGCTTAATCAGGGCAACTATGAGCTATTTATACAGAATAGTTTTGTAAATAGTTACCGCAAAATTGCCCTTAAATGAACTAAATGACCTAATAGAGGTGTTTGAGATGAGTCATATTTGCTTTAGTTAAATCAGAATTATTAAATTTGCTGGAAATTGTACACCTATAAAATGAAGACCCCTGTTATTATCTTTGGAGCAAAAGGTATGGGAAAAGTAGCTCTCGATATTTTTCAGTCCAATAATGTTGCTGTATACTGCTTTTTAGATGACGATGAGGCGACTCATGGTAAAGAAGTCGGAGACATTGCCGTATTAGGCACCACACATGATGACGGCTTTCTTAAATACATAGGTAAAAAGTGTTCGGCATTTATAGCTTCCGATGATAATAAGTATAGGGAGAACCTGGTAGAGATGCTGAAAACAAAAAGAAAGGTGATGCCTGTAAATGCGATTCATGGGCAGGCTTACATTTCGGAATATGCCTTTATCGGTCATGGTAATATGATCAATGCGGGAGCCATTATCAACAGCAACGCCAAAATTTCCAATCACTGTATTCTCAGCGCAGGTTCAATTATTGATTTTGATGTGGAGCTCGATGATTATGTACAGATAGGGGCAGGGTGCATTTTGAACTCAGGAGTGAAAGTAGGAAAAGGAGCATTTATCGGTTCCGGAGTAAATATTGTTTCCGGCATTAAGATCGGAAAAAGGGCCCGTATCGGAGCAGGATCTGTAGTGATCGCAGATGTAAAGGACGGGGAGACCGTTTTTGGTAATCCGGCGAAAACTGTAGGTTAATATTTTTGAATATTTTTATTATTTTTGTCTTTTGATCATTGTTGGATTGTTTAATTGCCAGATTGTTTCATTTTCCAAAACAATATTACAATTTAGCAATCGACCATCTTTAAATTAATAACACTTAGTTTGAACCTATTCAGTTATTATGGAAAAGAAGTACTTAATTGTATTATACTACTGTTATACTCCGATCGAAGATCCGGAGGCCTTCAGAGAACAGCATCATTATTTTTGTCATTCCCTGAATCTTCTCGGTAGAATCATCGTGGCCAAAGAAGGCCTGAACGGAACTCTTTCCGGCTTGAAGGAAGATTGCCAGAAATACATGGATACGCTTAAAGCAGATCCGCGCTTTGCATCTATAGATTTTAAAGTAGAAGAATCAGCTGTGCATGGTTTTCAAAAACTACATATAAGGGTAAAGCCGGAAATTGTACACTCCAGCCTGCATCACATAGATCCTACTCAACAGACAGGCATTCATCTTGAGCCGAAAGAGTTTAAAGAAATGAAGGATCAGGAAGATGTGGTGATACTTGATGTGCGCTCGAACTACGAACATAAAGTTGGGAAATTTAAAAATGCCATTACGCTTGATATAGAGAACTTCAGGGATTTTCCTGATAAAATAAAGGAGCTTGAAAAATACAAGGATAAAAAAGTAATTACCTATTGTACTGGCGGTATCAAATGTGAAAAAGCCAGCGCTTATTTATTGGAGCAGGGCTTTAAAGATGTCTACCAACTGCATGGAGGAATTATTAAATATGGTATTGAAGAGCAGGGAGAAGATTTTGAAGGCAAGTGTTATGTTTTTGACAACCGCATCATTGCCGATATTAATAAAGTAAATCCGACTGTAATAGCTACCTGCTATGTATGCGGAGTAGTAAATGACAGGATGATCAACTGTGCGAATCCTGTCTGCAATCTTCACGTTCCTATCTGCGAAAACTGCGGATGGGAAAAAGAAGGGGCATGTTCAGATGAATGCAGAAGGCATCCGGAGAAACGTCCGTATGATGGAACAGGTTATTACGCTAAAGAGATGAATGGCTACGATCCGCTGAAGGGGATTAAAAGAAAAAAGAAGGCAAAAAGCTGATTATAGAGAACAGTATTTAGAAACGATATCCTTTATTTTTTCTTCGTTGAGCGGTTTTTGTATAAAGCCGGATACTTTATGAAGTTCCAGTTGGGATTTAATCTCAGGTGTAGTAGTAGTGGTAAGCATTACCATAACAGCTGTTTTGGCATCGGGGTAAACTTCCCTGAATTTTTCCATGAATTGAACGCCATCCATTACCGGCATATTAATGTCAAGAAGTATTAAGTCAGGAAGAAGAGAAATATCCCCATCAGTAGATTCGCTAAGAAAAGCCAGGGCTTCTTCACCATTAAGGGCAGAATGAATTTTTTCCACACAGTTGCTTTTTTTAAATATCTTTTCATTGATAAAATTATTAATCTTATCGTCATCGATCAGCAACACCTGGTTAAATTTTAGCATGATAAAAATTCTGGCTAATGAGGAATACGAATTTAGTATTACTTTTACATATCCCAATAAATTATATTTACGTTTTTGTGATAGATTTGTTAATACATGGAAAAAAATCAGCCCATAGGAATATTTGACAGCGGAATTGGCGGACTTACAGTAGCTTATGCGGTAAAGCAGGCTTTACCCGATGAAAATATTATTTATTTTGGAGATACTGCTCATTTACCTTACGGGGATAAATCTACTGCAGCCATACAGGCTTATTCCATTAAAATCTGTGATTTATTAATAAAACACAATTGTAAGGTGATATTGATCGCCTGCAATTCTGCATCTTCTGCAGCTTATCAGCTTGCCAAGGAATATGTAGGCAGCAAAGCCAAGGTCATTAATGTTATTGATCCGGCTGTAATGTACATAGGAGAGCACTTCGAAAATAAAACAATCGGCTTGATCGGGACTAAAAAAACGGTCAATTCCAATGTATATCAGAGGAAATTAGATAAGCTGAATAAAAATATTACCTTAAAGTCTCTGGCTACACCTTTACTCGTGCCTATGATTGAAGAAGGATTTTTTGATAATAATATCAGTGAAAAAATCATTCATCAGTATCTTTCCGATGCCAGGCTTGCCAGTATTGAAGCCCTCATACTTGGCTGTACCCATTATCCTTTAATCAAAAAGCAGATTCAGAATTATTACGGAGATAAAGTAAAGGTCATTGATTCTTCCCATGTGGTGGCTGCGCATCTTAAAAGCTTTCTGAAAAGTAAAGACCTTCTCAACGACACAGGGGAACATTATAATAAATTCTTCGTGTCGGATTACACTCATTCCTTTGCAGAATCTACTAAAATATTTTTCAGGGAAGAGGTGAATCTGGAGTATTATCCCCTCTGGGAATAATGCATCTGAGATCATAATAGCCCATGCCTTAAGGCATGGGCTATTATGATCTCGTCCAACCGCAAAATTCAACATTCAAAATTCTTAATTCCCGCAAAAGGCCTTAACTTAGCAGAAAATTAACCCATGCTGGCGTTTATTCTTTTCTTAGGGCTATTACTTTTATATGTGGTGATTGCAGTATATGCAGAGAGAAAAGTATCGGCTTTTGTCCAGGACAGGATAGGGCCAACAGAGGTGGGATATAAAGGGCTTGGACAAACAGTAGCTGATCTGCTGAAGCTGATTCAGAAAGAAGATATTGTTCCTTCCGCTGCCGACAAAAAACTTTTCCTTATTGCACCTATTGTAATTTTCACTTCTATCTTCGCCGGCTTTGCGGTACTTCCTTTATCTCCCGACCTTGTTGGCTCTAAAGTCTCCGTAGGAGTTTTATATTTAATCACCATCATATCCATGGATGTTATCGGGTTGATTATGGCCGGATGGGGATCCAATAATAAATTTTCTCTCTATGGCGCAGTAAGGTCTGTTTCACAAATCCTCTCGTATGAAATTCCTCTTACCCTAAGCATACTTTGTGTGGTAATGATCAGTCAGACTTTAGACCTGCAGGAAATAAGCTTTCAGCAGGGCATATGGGCGAATCATTATGAGTCAGAAAATTCCATTACCAATTACCTGTTTGGTATTAAATATTTTGGAATAGACATCACTCAGGCAGGAGGAATTTTATCATGGAATATTTTCCGTATGCCTTTATTGTTTTTTGCATACATCATCTTTTTTATTGCTTCGCTTGCAGAAAGCAACCGCGCACCTTTTGATATTCCTGAAGCAGAGTCAGAACTGGTAGCAGGATATCATACAGAATATTCAGGTTTCCGTTGGGCGCTTTTCATGCTCGCAGAATATGGTATGATGCTTCTTGTTGCCTTTCTGGGAGTGATACTATTCCTGGGAGGTTGGAATACTCCTTTTCCGAATATAGGTGAGGTTAAATTAGCAGCATGGACAAGCGGGGCGCCAGGTACGATTGCTGGAAATCTGTGGGGAGCCTTCTGGCTGATTGGAAAGACTATTCTGGTAATATTCCTGCAAATGATGGTGCGCTGGACCTATCCAAGGTTAAGAGTTGATCAGCTGATGTATCTTTGCTGGAAAGTATTAACTCCTGCTGCATTGCTGCTTGTATTCTTATCAGGGATTTGGAGATTATTGATGGTTTGAATGAATGGAATTAGATATAGAAACGTTAAATTGTTGCATTGTTAAATTGCCATTAAACAATTAATCAATGACTAAAGGAGCAAACAATACGTATTTCGGGAATATCCGGGAAGGATTCAGCTCCTTAATGAAAGGACTATTTTTAACACTGAAGCATTTTGTGGACGCGCGTTTCAGGAGAAAACCAATACCAGTTTTTGATAAAGATTATTTTAAATACGATAAAGGTATTGTCACTTTGGAATATCCTCATGAAGCCATTCCTGTTCCGGATAACGGAAGATACAGATTGCATAATGAAATTGATGATTGTATTGTATGTGATCTCTGCGCAAAAATCTGTCCGGTAAATTGCATTGAAATTGATGTGATCAAGTCAACAGAAGAAATTGGTAAAACCTCTGATGGCACTACCAAGAGATTGTATGCAGCGAGATTTGATATTGATATGGCCAAGTGCTGCTACTGCGGTTTGTGTACTACTGTGTGTCCGACCGAGTGTCTTACCATGACTAAAACATACGATTACAGCGAATACGATATCAGAAATATGGTATATCATTTTTCTGATCTGACTCCTGCACAGGCTGAAGAGAAGAAAAAATTGTTTGAAGAGCAGCAGAAGCAAAAAGCGAAAGTGGAGGTAGATAAAAATAAAGGCAACGTGGAGGATAGTGCCTTGAAAGATAAACCTGCTACTGAAGGTGAAGTGAAGAAACCGGTTTTCAAGCCTGTCATTAAACCTGTGATACCTAAAAAATCTCCTGACCAGGATCAGGACAAAAAAGAATGAGTTTTACCGCATACATATTTTATTTTTTCGCTTTCATGACTATTGTATCGGCAATATTCATTCTTACAACAAGAAATGTGTTGTATGCTGCCTTTGCTTTACTCGGTACTTTCCTTGGGGTGTCGGCTTTGTATGTTTTTGCCGGCGCAGATTTTTTAGCAATGGCCCAGATCATGATTTATATCGGGGGAGTGTTGATTTTAATTTTGTTCGGCATTATGCTTACCAACAGAATTGCAGAGCATCAATACCTTGTAAGCAGCAGCAGAAATAGTTTTTTTGCCGTCACAGGCGGAGTTACGCTATTTGGAGTTTTAATTATCGCCATACTGAAAGCTAATTTTACTTCGCTGTTGTGGATACAGGAAGCTCAGAAAAAAGCGTCTGTAAATTCCACTATGGAAAAAATAGGAGAAAATTTAATGACTGACTTTGTATTCCCATTTGAAGTGGCTGCTGTAATTTTAATGGCCGCGCTGATGGGCGCAGCGTTTATCGCGAGTCAGGTAGTTAAAAAATAATTATGAATTATGAATTTTAAATTATTTATTTATAATTCAACATTCAACATGATACCTTTAGAACATTTTCTTTTTGTTGCAGCTGCCTTGTTTACATTAGGAGTAGTTATTGTAATTACTAAAAGAAATGTAATTGTAGTGCTGATGGGAATTGAACTGATTTTAAATGCGGCCAATATCAACCTGGTAGCTTTCAGTCAGTACGATTCTGCATTGATGAGAGGAAATATGTTTGCCTTGTTTGTGATTGTTATTGCGGCTGCTGAGGCTGCGGTAGCATTGGCCATCATACTTCAGGTCTACCATTATTTTAAAACTGCCAATATTGACGAGATCAACGAATTAAAAGGATAGATAAAAGAAGTTAGATGTTAGAGATTAGAAATTAGATAAAAATTTCAACCCCTAAATGCTTGAGTTTTTTGAAATTTATTTCTCTGAAGTTTGTTTGTTTTTGAAATTTGATATTTGGGATTTATTTTCATATAACACTATTTTATGCTCCCATTCATAATTCTTTTACCTGGTATAGAGCAGCTTTCTCTGATGGTTCTCTCGCTGCCTTTTTTTTCCTTCCTGCTGCTATTTTTATTTGCTCATTATCTTCCGGGAAAAGGTGACCTGATTGCGACCCTCTTTTCTTTTTTATCATTTGTGTTCTCAGTAATCCTTTTTGTAAGGGTATGGGGAGAAGGAATTATTACAGGCAATGAATATACATGGTTTGAATTTTTTTCTGCCGGTAAAACAAGTCTTAGGTTTACTGCCAGCATAAAGATCTATGACCTTTCAGCCATCATGCTGGTGTTGGTTTGTTTTATTTCATTTCTCGTTCATTTGTATTCCTTAGAATATATGAAAGGGAAAAGAAATTACTCAAGGTATTATCCTTACCTGGGATTATTTACTTTCTCAATGCTGGGAATTGTATTGTCCGATAACCTGCTTATCACTTTCATGTTCTGGGAACTGGTAGGTTTTTCTTCTTACCTGCTCATTGGTTTCTGGTATGAAAAAGAAGAAGCTACCCGAGCAGCGAAAAAAGCTTTTCTCTTTAACAGGATCGGCGATACAGGTTTTTTAATCGCCATACTGGCAATATATTTTATCTCTTCTAATCCGCAATTCAGGACCTTTGAGATTTCCACTATAAAATCGATCATAAGTTCTGAGAATCTCGCCGGATCAGCTCTCCTGTTCTGGATAGGCCTTGGAATTTTTGCCGGTTGTATCGGTAAGTCTGCACAGTTTCCTTTACAAGCATGGCTGCCCGATGCCATGGAAGGTCCGACACCGGTATCTGCTTTAATTCACGCTGCAACGATGGTGGCGGCTGGAGTGTATCTGCTGGTAAAACTTTTCTTTTTACTTCATCCTGATACTTTATACATCATAGCGCTGATAGGGGCGGTTACTGCTTTTGCAGGAGCGCTGCCTGCACTCTTTCAAAATGATATCAAAAAAGTATTGGCTTATTCTACCATATCACAATTGGGCTATATGGTAATGGCGATTGGAGTGGGAGCTCCTGGTGCGGCATTCTTCCATCTCATCACTCACGGATTTTTTAAAGCATGTTTATTTCTTTCTGCAGGTGCCGTGATTCATTCCATGCACCATATTAAACATGATCTATTTATCAAAGGACAATACCGTGATTTTGATTCGCAGGATATGAGGCTCATGGGAGGTTTTTATAAAAGAATGCCAGTAACATTTTACGCATACCTGATCTCAGCTTTAGCATTAATGGGTTTGCCATTATTTACAGGCTTCTTGTCTAAAGATGCTATTCTGGAAAGTGCATGGCTTTGGCCAACAAATAGCTGGATGTACCTGATTCCATCGCTGGCTTCTCTGACAGTTATCATCACTGCTGTTTATATTGTGAGGCAAACTATTTTAATATTCTTCGGAGAGTTCAGGTTGCCATCTGTCTATCCTTTCGCTAAAGAGGAATTTGAAAAAGTGAAGGATCCATCTTTCTTGATGAAGATACCTTTGATTATCCTTTCCTTGTTTTGCATCTGGATATTTTTTTCACCCAATCCATTGGATACAGAAAACGGATGGTTATTTAAAATTCCTCATCTCAGTTTTACAGTTACGCTTATTTCTGTGATACTTACATTAAGTGGAATAATTGCCGGATATTTTATTTTCAGGAAGAGCGGGGGGGAATTGTTAAAAGAGGGAGCTGTGGTGTCTGTGCTGAAAAATAACTGGTACCTCGATCAGTTGTATTATAAAATACTGGTCGCACCGGGAATGCAGATCTCCAGGTTGCTGGCTTTTACTGATACAAAAATAATTGACGGAGCCTTACATTTCCTGGCAATATCTCATGTAGTATTTGCTCATATCATCGCCTGGTTTGACCGGGTCTTTGTGGATGGAACAGTGAACCTGTGTGTATGGATAGCGGGCAAAACCGGGGGGCTGGCAAGGTCTTTTCAGACCGGCCGGATACAGGGATATTTCATATTTGCACTAATTGCGCTTTTATCTCTTCTTATCTGGATAATTATTCAATCTTAACTTTTGAATTTACAGGAAGTAAGGCAATATTTGCTGCGGAAAAGGCCTCTTTGAAGCACCGATGAATTTATATTTGCTTTCATTCTTAATTTTTTTACCCCTCCTTGCAATGTTTATTGTTCTGCTGATGCCTGCAAGCAGAAATTACCTGTATAAATATATTACCCTCATAACCTCTGTTTTTCAATTAGGCATTACTTTATGCATTATTGCCGGCTACATCTATAAAGGAGATAATGTTCCCAAAGGCGTAAATGCAGCCGAGGGGTTTCAGTATGTAGAAAGAGCCAACTGGATTGATCTTAACCTTGGAAGCCTGGGCAAAATAAGCATCGATTATTTTGTAGGCCTGGATGGTATGAGCATAGGAATGATTTTCCTGGCAGCGCTGGTACTGGTAATAGGCGCATTATCTTCCTGGACCATCACACAGAATCAAAAGGGCTATCATTGCCTGTATCTTTTGCTGTCGACAAGCATCATCGGCTGTTTTGTAGCGCTTGATTTTTTTCTTTTTTACCTCTTCTTCGAATTATTATTGCTGCCTATGTACTTCCTTATCGGAATGTGGGGCGGGCCAAGAAGGGAATATGCCTCTATTAAATTTTTCCTTTATACTTTACTCGGGTCTATTCTCATTCTCGTGGTAATGATAGGTTTATATTTTTCGGTGATTGATCCGGTAGAGACAGCAGTGACAGCCGGCTATGCCAAAGAGGTGAAAGCGGTAAGTCCCGAAATTATTAAAAACGTTCAGGCAGATCTTGCCGCAGGAAAAATAGCAAGGTTAAATACAGTACATACTTTTGATATAGTGCATATGATGAATCCGGCCAATTACATTCCCGGATCTTTTTTAAGCGCTGCCTCTGATACAATGTTTTGCGGCAGGCATGTACGTTTTATTGCATTCCTCGCTTTGCTTATAGGCTTTGCCATTAAACTTCCATCTGTTCCTTTTCATACATGGCTGCCCGATGCGCACGTCGAAGCTCCTACACCTATCTCGGTATTGCTGGCGGCATTGCTGCTTAAAGTCGGCGCTTATGGTATTATCAGAATTCCCTACAGCATATTCCCGGAAGGGGCCATAGAGTATGCATGGCTGGTAGGAATACTCGGCGTAATTTCCATCATTTATGGTGCGCTGAATGCACTTGCCATGAAAGATATTAAAAAGCTGATCGCTTATTCCTCTGTTTCACATATGGGATTCGTATTGCTTGGCCTGGCTTCTGTTACCGCCGAAGGAGTGAATGGCGCAGTATTCCAGATGTTCAGCCATGGAATTTTATCGGCTTTACTTTTTCTTCTTGCAGGAGTGTTGTATGACAGGACAGGAGACAGAATTATTGATAATTACCGTGGACTGGCGTCGAGAATGCCTTCTTACACCATCATTGTAACGATTACATTTTTTGCATCACTTGGGTTGCCTGGTTTCTCAGGTTTCATAGGAGAATTATTCGTGTTGCTTGGAGCATTTAATGCAGGCTCCATAAACGGATTGCTGCCAAAGTGGATGGCAATGGTTGGTGCGCTGGGAATTTTAATAGGGGCTGTGTATTATTTATGGACTTTGCAGAAAATGTTTTTCGGAAAATTCTGGACAAGAGATGCCGCACACTGGAATATCTTAAAAGACCTTGATACCAGGGAGAAGCTTATGCTTATTCCTTTAGTCCTAGCCACAATTGCATTTGGTCTTTTCCCGGGCTTGTTCTTTGATTATGTTTCTCCTTCAGCGGCAACATTTGTAGAGCATGTGATGCAGACAGGAAAAATAAATCTTGATTTAATTCAGCATTAATATCTGAAAAGTGAAGGAAGACTTTAAAATATCGTCCCAACTGGAAGGAATTATTCAAAGTCTTGCGGATATACTTCCTGAAATTCTTCTGGCATCCCTTTTCATTCTTCTTATTATACTGGATTTAATTTTCCGCAAACGGTCTTCCGGAGTTCTGCCATACATAACGCTTGCCGGTTTGCTGATCGTTTTATCATTTACCTTCGGACAGTTTTTTGAATACCAGACTCCGCAGTTAAAATTTTTATTCTCCCGCTTTCTGCATATTAATCAGTATGAAGTTTTTTATAAAATTATTTTTGCAATTGCAGGAGTGTTTACTGTTTGGTTTTGTCTTTTGTCAAAGCCATTGCAGAATGAAAAAATCAGAGGAGAGTTTTATGCTACCCTGGTAGCCTTGCTTTTGGGGTTGAACCTCATGGTGATGTCCTCCAATTTACTGATGGTTTATTTGTCTTTGGAGTTTGTTTCCATCTGCTCATACATACTTGCCACATTTTCCTTCAACCGCGGAGGCGCTGAGGCCGGAATAAAATATATACTTTTCGGTGCCTTTTCTTCCGGGATTATGCTGTATGGTATGTCCCTGTTTTACGGTTTTACAGGCGACTTCCAGTTTGTGGAACCGTCTTATTTAAATGCACTGGAGCACATTGATAAAATCCCGCTTTTGCTGGCCGGGATACTGACTTTAGCCGGCTTTTTATTTAAAATTTCAGCAAGTCCTTTCCATATCTGGGCGCCGGATGTATACCAGGGAGCGCCAACACCTGTGGTGGCCTTTTTTTCCATAGCTCCCAAAGCTGCCGGAGTAGCTGTTTTGATTAATTTTACATATCCTTTCTATTTCAATCATCTGCATGAACTGGTAGTTATTGACTGGCAGCTTGTATTGGTTGTAGTAGGAGTGCTGACCCTTACGGTAGGTAATTTTGCTGCCCTTGCTCAGAATAATTTAAAGTGTCTTTTAGCCTTTTCTTCGGTAGGCCATGCAGGCTTTATTTTAACAGGTATGATAGCCTTCTCTCAATTAGGCGTCAGAAGCGTTTTATTCTACTTTTCGGTCTACTTATTTATGAACTTTGCCGCTTTTGCATTGGTTGACATAATGGCCGTTTTAAAGGGCTCCGACGACGTAAGGAAATTTAAAGGATTAGGCTCGAAAATACCGTTTGTAGGGGTTATATTTGTAGTAATAATGGTCGCATTGACGGGGCTTCCCCCGACAGCAGGATTTAACGCTAAATTATTTGTTTTTTCTGCCTTATGGGAAGCGTATCAGGAGACAGGTAAGCAAATACTTCTTTTCGTATTTGTATTTGGATTGCTTAACACCGTCATCGCTTTGTTCTACTACCTGAAAGCGCCTTATTACATGTTCTTAAAAAAGGCGGAGGAAGAGGAAAAGGTAGCAGACATCAATTTCGCAGCAAAAATTTACCTGCTGGTTTTAACAGTTCCGTTAATAGGGTTCTTCTTTAAGCCCGACCTGCTGGTAAACTTTATAGAAAAGATCATACTAAATTTCTAAAGGCTTCATATGAGCGACCCGATCAAACACGAATGCGGCATTGCACTCATCAGACTGCGAAAACCTTATTCGTACTACGTAGAGAAGTATGGCCCCTTATACGGCGTACAGAAGCTGTACCTGTTAATGGAGAAGCAGCACAATCGCGGACAGGACGGCGCAGGTGTTGCAACCATCAAGCTCAGTGTCCCCGAAGGAACAAGATATATTAGCCGCTACCGTTCAGTTGATCCCCAGCCAATTCCAGCCATATTCAATAAGATCCAGAGAAAATTCCGCAAACTTATCCGTGATAAAAAAGACAAGGTTCATGACGCTCAGTGGCTTCAGGAAAATGTACCTTCTACCGGAGAAGTATTACTCGGACATTTGCGCTATGGAACACACGGTAAAAATGATATTGAAACCTGTCATCCTTTTTTAAGACAGAATAACTGGAGAACCAGAAACCTGGTAGTTGCCGGTAATTTCAATATGACCAATGTGGACGAGCTGTTCCGCAAACTGATTGATCTTGGTCAGCACCCTAAAGAAAAAACAGATACTGTAACCGTACTTGAAAAAATCGGTCACTTCCTCGATGAAGAGAACCAGATGATTTTTGATAAGTACAAATATAAATACACCAACAACGAAGTCTCCAATATCATTGCAGAAGAATTGGATCTACACAGGGTATTGATGAGATCATGCAAGGATTTTGACGGAGGTTATGCCATGGCTGGTATGACCGGTCATGGAGCTGCATTCGTAGCGAGAGATCCTGCAGGTATTCGTCCGGCTTATTACTATGCCGATGATGAAGTAGTGGTAGTGGCATCTGAAAAGCCGGCTATTAAAATTGCTTTCAATGTTGACTACAGTCAGATAAAAGAGATAAAACCTGCACATGCATTGATCATTGAGAAGAATGGTGATTATGCTGAAAAACAATTCATCGATCAGCTTCCGAAAAAGTCATGCAGCTTTGAAAGAATTTATTTCTCCAGAGGATCTGATCCGGATATTTATGCAGAGAGAAAAAATCTCGGAAGATTTTTGGTGCCGCAGATTTTAGAGACTGTCAATTTTGATCTGGAAAATACTGTATTCTCTTATATTCCCAATACTGCCGAAGCAGCTTACCTGGGAATGATGGACGGCATTGAAGATTACCTTGCCAAATACAGAAGGAAAGTATTGCAGGATGGAAAGCTTAAAGGTGATGACCTGGACAAGATTCTGTCATTCCGTTCGCGCCAGGAAAAGCTGGTGATTAAAGATGCGAAGCTTCGCTCTTTCATTACTTCTGATGATCAGAGAGATCAGTTTGTGTCGCACCTGTATGATACTACTTATGAAGTGATCAATAAGGGTAAAGATAATGTAGTGGTGATTGATGATTCGATTGTAAGAGGAACCACTCTGGAGAAGAGCATTATCAAAATGCTTGACAAACTCAGCCCGAAAAAAATAATCATAGTTTCTTCTGCACCGCAGATAAGGTTCCCTGATTGCTATGGAATTGATATGTCGAAGATGAAAGATTTTGTGGCTTTCCGTGCGGTGCTTGCGTTGCTGAAGCAGCATGGTAAAGAAGATCTGCTGGATGATGTATATGATAAGTGTAAAGCAGCTATCGTAAAATTAAGCGGTAACATGGAGAACCATGTGAAAGAATTATATGCACCGTTTACTTATCAGCAGGTATCTGATAAAATTGCAGAAATCGTTACGCCAAAAGACTGCAAAGCAGAAATTGAAGTGGTATTCCAGACTATCGATAATCTGAATAAAGCATGTCCGAATCATTTAGGCGACTGGTACTTCACCGGCAACTATCCGACACCGGGTGGAAACAGGGTAGTGAATAAGGCCTTTATGTTCTTTATGGAAGGGAAAGCGGTACGCGCTTATTAATTATGAATTTTGAATGCTGAATTATAAGGCAACATTATTCTTTTATATTAATTGCAGTATCCTGTCACAAAAAAAACTGTACTTTGCCTCCTTCAATGCGCAAAAATGGGGACAAAACAATCAAAGAAATTCCTAAAAAATAAGAATATAGAGTGTTGAGAATAGACATAAAAAAAGCCCTTTTATAAGGGCTTATTGATTAAAATCTACTCATTTTTTTTGTTTGTAATGCAAATATTTTGATTTACTTCTTGTCGATGCACCACCTCGGCAATCTGGTTTACATGCATACACCGTAGCCAAAAATATAAGGATTATATATGCTTTATAATTCAACATTCAAAATTCATAATTTAACATTCCGTTTAAGCGAAGCTTAAACGGCAAAGCTTTCCCCGCATCCGCAGGTTCTTGAAGCATTGGGATTAATGAACTGAAAACCTTTTCCGTTTAATCCGTCCGAAAAATCCAGTGTCGTGCCGGCAAGGTATAAGAGACTTTTCTTGTCCACATATATTTTCACCCCTTTATCCTCAAAAACATGGTCGGTAGGATTGGTGATATTATCAAATTTCAGATCGTACATCAAACCCGAACATCCTCCGCCCTGAACGGAAACTCTTATATTATAATCCTCCCCATAGCCTTCTTTTTGTTTCAGGCTGATCACATGTTCTTTGGCTTTGTCAGTTACATTTATCATAAATTCTGTATGTTAAGGTTGAACTTAACCATAAAAACGTTGTAGATTTAGATTAAGTTCCATACAAATATACTTATTAATCCAGAAATTTTCCATGAAAGTAGATCATATAGCCATAGCCGTAAAAAGCATATCCCAGTCAGGTTCCATATTTGAGAAAATATTGAATATAGCGGCTTATAAAGAGGAACTGCTAGAAACGGAAAAGGTAAAGACTTCCTTTTATAAAGCAGGAGAGACGAAGGTGGAGTTGATTGAACCGACTTCAGCCGACAGTCCTATTTCTAAATTCCTGGAGAAGAAAGGGGAGGGCCTGCACCACATAGCTTTTGAAGTAAGTGATATCAAAGCAGAAATGGAGCGCCTGAAAAATGAAGGTTTTACTTTATTAAATGAGGAGCCTAAAAAAGGAGCCGATAATAAGCTGATATGTTTTTTACATCCGAAGGGGACGAATGGAGTGCTGGTGGAGTTGTGTCAGTCTATTTAATTCTCAATTTTTAAATTCTCAATAGAACTGCTGGTTAGTGTCATCCAGTAGGGATCTTGTCGTTTAGAAGCACTCAACATGTATTGAATATCGCTTCAAACGAAGCTAGAAGTAAATTAAAATTCTGCCAGTGTCACACGAGTTTCCTTCTGAATGACAAGAAGGAAATAGTAAATTGGGAATTTAAAATTTTGACAACGTCTCAAATATCCTCTCTGTCGACTTTCCATCCCAAAGAGGAGGTATTGCACACTTCTTGTAATTTCCTTTTTTAATCTTAGCTACTTCTTCCATTACTTTTGCTTTATTAAAATTCAGGAGAAGGTTTGATCCGATATCGACGGTGCAAGGTCTTTCTGTATTTGGTCTCAGGGTAAGGCAGGGAATCTGCCGGAAAGTAGTTTCTTCCTGGATCCCCCCGCTGTCTGTAATTACAAACTGGCATTCTAAAATTAATTTTTGAAAATCAAGATAGCCGGCTGGCTCCATCAGCTTTAAATTTTTATTCTTTTCTACTTCCTGTAACAGATTGAATTCTTTTAAACGGTTCACTGTACGGGGATGTATAGGAAATACCACCGTCTGGTCGGTAGTTAATTCTCTTATCACTTCGATGAGTTTCAATAACCCTTCTTTGGAGTCTACATTTCCCGGACGGTGCATAGTCATCAAAGCATAAGATCCGGATTTTAATCCCAGTGTTTTGAGAATTTCAGCCTCATTGATTTTTTTATCATAGGCAACCAATGTATCGATCATGGTATTGCCGACCATATGAATATTTTTGCTGTCTTTCCCTTCTTTAATTAAATTTTGCTTTCCGCTTTCTTCAGTTACAAAAAATGTGTTCGTAATAGAGTCGGTGATTACCCGGTTGTGTTCCTCCGGCATTGTTTTGTCAAAACTTCTCAAACCTGATTCCACATGCACCAGATGTATATTCATTTTATTGGCTACCAGAGCTGCGGCAAGTGTAGAGTTTACATCACCTACTACAATCATGACATCAGGCTTGTATTCGGTGACAACTTTTTCCAATCCTTCCATGATCTGGGCAAGCTGGGATACTACGGTGGTTTTATCCAGGGAAAGAATATATTCAGGACTCTGTAAGTCAAGTTCGGAGAAAAAAACATCGCTCATATTCTGATTATAATGTTGTCCGGTATGGACAAATTTTAAATCAAGAGCCGGATAATTTTTTACAACTCTTCTGAACTGTGTGATCTTTATGATATTTGGCCGGGTGCCAATGACGGTAAGAAGTCGCTTCATTTAATGAATATCAATATTGTTTTTGCAGCTATAAACCTTGCGGGTTTATATAAGAGTGAATCCAAATATAGAATTTATCAAAATAAAAAAGAGGGATATTTCCCTCTTTAGTTTTATATCAATGTGTGAAATTCTAATACTGCCAGCCTACATGCTTCTTTCTTGCTTTCTTATGCTCAGACTTGCACTTGGCATCTTTTTTTACACATGCCGGTGTCAGAAGGATCAGCATACTAAGGATTAATAGAAAATTTTTCATAGGTAAAAGAATTACATGGTAAAATGACTATTGTTTTTACGCATATTTTTAATTCTTTTGTGTGCCTTTTTACAGCCAGGTTTTGCTTTTACGCAAGAAGTGAAAATTGCCCCGGAAAACAAGACAGCTATTAAGGTTATTGTAAAGATCTTTTTCATTAGGATAGCTGAAATTTTGGTTTTAAATAAGAGTTAACAAATTTAAAGAAAATCTTGAAAAAAGGAAAGTATTTCCATAAATAGGTCATCAAAATTTAATATAAAAAACGATATGAATCGCACGGAATTGAGTCAATTAGGGGAGTTTGGATTGATTGAAAAGATCAAAAATGAAGCTTTTCAAAATAATAAGACTACATTGAAAGGTATCGGGGATGATGCGGCAGTAATTGATAAAAATGACAAAGAAGCCTTCCTGGTCACTACGGATATGCTTATTGAGGGTGTTCATTTTGATCTTACTTATGCTCCGTTAAAGCATTTGGGCTATAAGGCTGTTGCCGTGAACGTATCTGATATTGCAGCCATGAACGGGATTCCGCAGCAAATAACAGTAAGCGTTGCTCTGAGCAACCGATTTTCACTGGAAGCGGTAGATGAGCTTTATAAAGGAATAAGACTGGCTTGTGAAAATTTTAAGGTGGATCTTGTGGGGGGAGATACAGTATCTTCAAGATCAGGCCTCATTATTTCCATTACAGCCATTGGGACTGCCCATAAACAGGAAATTTCATACAGAAACGGTGCGAAAAAGGATGATATTATTTGTGTAACAGGAGATCTTGGAGCTGCTTACATAGGTTTGCAGATCCTGGAAAGGGAAAAGCAGGCATATCTTGCCGATCCCAATATGCAGCCTGAATTAGGAGGCAAAGAATACATTGTAGAAAGACAGTTAAAACCTGAAGCGAGGATGGATGTGATTCATGAACTGAGAGAATTAAAGGTGATCCCCACAGCTATGATAGATGTGTCAGATGGACTCGCTTCAGAAATAATGCATATCTGTAAGCAATCAGCAGTGGGAGCGGAGTTGCTGGAAGAAAATCTTCCTATAGATAACCTCACTTATGAAACAGCCCGGGAGTTTAACCTTGATCCTTTGACTTGTCTGTTAAACGGGGGAGAGGACTATGAATTGTTATTCACCATCAGACCTGAGGATATGAGTAAAATTAAAAACCATCCGGATATTACTAGGATAGGAAGAGTGATGGATAAAAATTACGGAGTAAATATCATTACCAAAGCGGGTAATACTTTCCCGGTGAAGGCGCAAGGGTGGGTGGCATTCTAAGTATGATTGGTGATTGATAATTTGTGAATTACCAATCGCAAATCACACTTGCTTTAGCTGCATAATCGTAATCTCCGGCAATATTCCCACTCTGCCCGGGAACCCGATAAATCCAAAGCCGCGATTTACATAGAGGTGCTGATTTTTTTCAGAATACAATCCTGCCCATTCATCATAAAAATATTTTACAGGGCTCCATTTGAAAAATCTGTTCTCTATCCCGAACTGAAAGCCGTGAGTATGTCCTGCAAACATGACGTCAATGTCTTTATATTCTGTGAGCACCTGTGCCCTCCAGTGACTCGGGTCATGTGACAGAAGTAATTTAACAGGAATGTTTTCTGTACCTTTATAGGCTTTATTCAGCTTTCCATACTTTGGAAAATTTCCCCTCGCTCCCCAGTTTTCTATTCCTATCACTGCAATCTTCTCTCCGTTTTTTTCCAGGATCCTATTTTCATTAATGAGAATATCCCAGCCCATTTTTTTATGAATGGCAATAAGGTCATTGAGATTTTTTGCTTTTGCTTCTGCTGAAGGCCACTGTAAATAATCTCCATAGTCATGATTTCCCAGTACAGAAAAAA
>JAIERY010000315.1 GCA_019746425.1 Cytophagaceae bacterium | reverse complement strand
AATTTTTTAAATTCATCGCTTAATGAATCATTGCCTGAAGCCTTATAAGCTAATTCATCCGCTTCCCATAAATTTTTATCAAGGTTGTTGATGTAAATTTCGAGAATGTCATTTCTGCAGGTTTTAAAAATTACTTTTAACCTCGCCTCAAACTCTTTAGTAGCCAGGAAGGTGTTCTGGAATTTCTTTGACTTAATGGTCTTGATAATGGCCGGATCTATTCCACAATCACTACAGGCAGAAGCGCTATCTGCCATAGGGGCAGGAGGAACTTGCGCAGTGACATAAGAGTCTTTGGTATATTTCCCGTCTTTGATTTTCTTATTCAGGTTATAATAAGGCTCGTTGTAATCCGTAGAGACGTTAGCAGGTAAATTTGTCTGAGGAACAGAAAGACTATAATATAAACTATCGGTAAGTTCTTTGGTAGCTACCTTATATTTTCTGAAAGGCATTCCGTTTTGCACTTCTGCTTCAAATCCTTCGGGGTAAAAATTCAACAGGCTAAAATCTACCGGTACCAGGTAATTTTCAAGCGGCTTGGGATCTATCCAGTTCATATTTCCTTTTTCATCCCTGATTCCTTTATAAGCCATCATACCTGCTTTTTTATTTTCGGTAGGAATTTCTATGTATAGCGGATTGGCCTTGTCGATGAAAACCTGCTCCCCATTGGATGTGGCATTAATATATACCATTCCACCTGTTTCCAGCATCTCACCGTTGGAAGTGGTAGTAAGATTGGAGAGTATCATATCATCCAGAGATAATGCTTCTGCGAGTTCGACCTTTACATTTTCTACGGTTTCACCTTTTCCATTTTTAAAGCAGCCTTTGGGTATTACAATGAGCGTTCCGTTTTTGCCTTCCACTACGTTGTCTTTTTTGGCAGAGATATCGAAAAATTCACTTTGAGGTAAATTGTCTTTAAAGGGATCAGTGGGAGAGGATTTAAAAACTTCTTTGTTTTTTTCAGAAGCCGGATCGGAACAGTTAAATAATGTGAAGCAGGAGCTAAAGATTAAAAAATAGAATAAAAATCGGTTCATGGGGGAAATTGAGTTTTTACAAAGATAGTGTTTTTCTGCCAATTTTAGACGAGGTTCCTCCTGAATGACATTAAGCAACGTCCGCTCTTGTCATTCAGGAGGAACCTCGTTTGTTTATATCTCTTATAATTAAAGTTTCTGCCGCTATATATAGATGGCACCATTCTAAATAATAAAATTCTTATGGCTGATTTCCTTCACTTTGACTTTATAATCCGGCTTCTCTACACGTGCCTGATCATTAAAAAGCTGTATCACAAAAATAAAAGTGCTGATGGCGAAGGCTGTTAAAAATACAAGGGCGATTCCATTGATCCGGTCCATGGTAATATTAGTTTTGGTTCTATTACCATAATGCAGGATATAAAGAAAAGATACTAATATAATTGCGGAGTTTTCACCTTGTTTTTTAAGTCCTTTTTTAATTCCCCCTCAGTATTAATAATCAGGCTATCCTTTTGAAATAAAATATCATTGTCTTTTCTTACTTCCTTCTTCATTTGAATTACTCTTGCATGTACAGCCAAACTGCTTTTTTCTTTCTCTTCCTTCTGCACCGTAATATGATTTTTCATCCCTAAAATAGCTTTTACTTCCTCAGTAGTCTTTCCATTGACATCAATTACTTCCATTGCAAAAGTTTTCAAAGAAGGATTTACATTTTTAAATTTTTCTGTGGAGAATATAGCCAGTTTTCCATCCGGCAAGGCTGCCCAGATGGCATTGGTAGATTTAGGGTTATAAGTCAAAGCCTGTCGGGGATCAAAAGCATACACAGTATTTAAGGAGTAGTCCACAAGGTTATAAGCTTGTACCTCTACTTTTTTACCGTTCTGATCAGTGAAAATAGGACTTACTATTCTTCCTTTAGGAAAATCAATTGGTGTATCGCAGTTGTAAATTCCGAATTTTTCTACGGCAAAAGTATTGACCACTCTGCTGGATAAAAACTGTCTCTGTCCTTCAGGTGATCTTAACCATTTTAAATAAGCTTGTCCTTCCGTAGAAGCCAGCCATTTCTCAGCAAACTTAGCTTCCTTAAGAATTGCCTGTTCTCTTAATTTCTCCTGTTTCTTCAATTCAATATGTTCTGCGATCTTTACTTCAACTGCATCATCATATTGTAAATCGTTCATCATATTTACCGGTCTTACCGTTAATACCGGTTTGGCATTGAGCTTTATATATTTTCCATTCTTTTTATCAGCATCTCCTATATTAAAGGATGACCACGTTTTGGAAAATACATAATTAAATTCTGTCGGATCTTTTTGCATATCATTAATTACCAACTCCCAAATGATATCCTGTAAAGGCTTCATCTCCGGATATTCTTTTTCATCGGCCTGTACTATAAATCTTATCGAAGCTTTTTCTTTTCCAATCAGCTCCCATTTTTTAGAAGTTTCATTGAAGTAATAATGGTTATATCCATTATGAGCCTGTGTACTGAGCTCTACCGCAAGAGGTGTTTTAATTTTAGCCGGCTGGTCTCCATAAAACCCTTTGATTTCAAACATACCTGCAGACTGTAATGACTGCTTTCCTTTCGCAGATTCCCATGTCATAGGTATCCCTGAAAGAAAAAAATCCACAGGATCTTTGAAAGTCCTGAAGTCGATGCGAATGTTTTCTTTGATGATATTTCCCTGCTGATCGGTAAAGGCATTGGGTGGAATAATAATCCTGGTATCTTCATCATAAATCACGCCTCCTTTTGCAGCATCTACTTTATAAGAAGTAAAAGATACTTCCGGTCTGGCTGATCCATTAGTATTTACTTTAGAAATAATTTTCCCTTTTACCGGTGTAGTATCTGAAAGTATTTGTCCGCTTGAATCTCTTTTCTTCTCTCCTTTAGATAAAATTTCTTTTTTATCTTTTTTCTTTTCTTTCTGTCCTTCCTCTCTGTCCACAATGACAAAAACAAGCAGCACTACGCTCAGCAACATCATCAACCCCATGAAACCGGGATTTTTATACAAAGGCTTTGTAGTATCCTTATAGTTCATCACCTTCTGGTGATTCGCCAGGATCTTACTGAAGTCCTTGTGCTTATTGATGCGTTCGTCGGGGAGATCAGGTTTGTTTTTATTTATTTTATAGTTATCCATTTTATTGATTGATCCTTTCGCCTATTATTTTTTTAATCTTGTCTAATATTCTGTAGGTTTTCACCTTGGCATTATTTTCTGTTATGTTCAGGATGAAGCCGATCTCTTTGAAAGACCTGTCCTCAAAAAAGCGAAGCTCAATATATTGAACTTCATCTTTGGAGAGATGATTCATGCCTTCCATCAATATTTTTTCCTTCATCTCATGTTCTTCATCCCACTCCGGTAATTCCTGCTTTAATCTTTCTATACCTGAATCTTCAATGCTGATAGCCCTTACATTTTTTCCTTTCCTATAATGCTGATTGATTTCATTCGCTGCAATTCTGTATAGCCAGGCAGAGAAGGGAACACCTTTAAATTCGTATTTGGGTAAATTCAGAATCGCCTTCATAAATACCTGCGAAGTAAGATCAGCGCTCAGATCCTCATCATCTGCTCTTCTGTAGATGAAAAGAAAAATCGGCTTATAATATTTTTCGTACAGAGGTGCAAACCTATTCGGATCCTTCTGGGCTTTCCGGATGATCAGTAACTCATGCTCGATCTCTTCCTGTGTCTGGTGGGTGCTCAATCAATTCAGGTGTTTATGCTATTAATAATGCGGATATCTATAAAAAGATACAATTTAATCGGGAATATTTGACTATGAAAATTAACTAATTTAAGCCATTGAATATTAGTATTTTAACACTTAATAGACTTTGCAATGCTATTAGTCCTACCTCCTTGCCGTCATTCCCGCGCAGGCGGGAATCTCGTCCTTTTGCATTCAATTAAACTAAGATATTGAGTGCATCATACAGTTATTCTTATAATGCTTAAAACAACGCTTTATTTGGAGATTCCCGCCTGCGCGGGAATGACGGTAAGGGCAGACTATTTTACAATGATTGTCTGTCTATTGTCTTTTCCCTTTATTCAGTCTGTATCTTTTTTACACATGCAGTATTATGTATCTATAACGTTTATTTTTTAAGAACCATAAAACCCAGGCATATGAAAAAAATCGTGTTATTTACCGGTCTTCTGTTTGGATTGGCAGGAACCATATTTTCTCAGAAAGTGCATGAGTCTGATATGATGTTTAAAAAAACAGTAATCAGAGCGGTAGACCTGAGAGAGAAGCAAAACAAACCATTCTTTTCCAAAAACAGAGAACTTACTACACTCATCTTTGAAGCGGTGAAAAATGGTAATCTGAAACCTTACTCCAATGATTCGCTTGCAAAGCAATTAACCGTAGAAGAATTTTTAGCAAACATGCAGTTGCCTGGTGATGCGCCAATGGATACATTGGAGGCGCAATCATTATATCCTGATGACTGGGAAAAAATGATGGCACAGCAGAATGCTCCTCAATATTATTTTGGTAAGGATCTTTACCAGATGGAGATAAGAGAAGATGTGATCTTTGATAAGCAGAAGGCCAGAATGATCTATGATATACAGGCCATCACCATTTATGTTCCGGCAGATCATCCTACCAATATCAAAGGAATACAGATGGCAGTAGCTTCCTTTAAATACTGCGATCTGATCAATGCATTTAAAGATAATCCAAATGCTATCAGCTTTAACCCGCAGAACGATGCACAGCATAAAAGTCTGGCAGATGCCTTTGAGCTGAGGTTATTCAGTTCCTATATTGTGAAAGTGAGTAACCCGGATGATATGTTCTTAACAGATATTTACCGTGATCAATATACAGGATTGATGGCTTCCCAGTGGGCTGCTCATGAGATTTTAGAATTTGAGCATAATTTGTGGGAATTTTAAAAAAAGCATAATGCTTGGCGCTGAAACCTTAAAGCCTGAGATCACAAAAAAATATTCTTTGTGATCTTTGTTTTTATTGCTGAAATTTGTGTTTAATAATTAAACCATGCTTTAAGCCTTAGGCTTTTAGCTTTTAGCCAAAAAATGTTATACCCCGAAAATATAGAACAGAAGCTGGGCTTTGATCAGGTGCGAGAGTGTGTCAGGAAAGAATGCGCAAGTTCGCTGGGGGAGAAGTATGTGCAGAAAATGAGATTTTCGGATGACTATGAAATGATCACCCGTTTCCTGGATCAGGCATTTGAATTTAAAAACATCCTTGATCAGAATTTAAATTTCCCTTCCCAATATTTTATTGATGTTACTCCCTTCCTGCAAAAAATAAAACCTGCAGCGTCTTTTGTAGAGAGTGAAGAACTGCGGGATATTAAAGTTTCTCTTTTCACTATTTTTTCCTGCATAGATTTTTTTGACAAGCGTAATGAATTTCCTGTTTTAAAAGAATTGATCAAAGGAATAGAGCTGGATAAAAATTTATACAAGGAAATTGACAGGCTGGTAACAGACAAGGGAGAAATAAAAGATGATGCTTCGCCTGAATTAAAAGATATCAGGAGGAATTTAATTTCTGAACAGAGCCGTTTACGTAAAGAACTGGAACGATTAGTAAAGTCTTATAAAAAAGAAGGCTATGTAGATGAAGAGCTTTCGGTGACCATAAGAAACGGCCGGATGGTAATTCCTGTAGTAGCTGAACATAAAAGAAAAGTAAAGGGATTTGTGCATGACGAATCTGCTACCGGGCAAACTTTATTCATTGAACCTTCTGAAGTAATTGAGATCAATAATCAGATCAGGGAATTGGAATTGCAGGAGCGCAGGGAAATTGTAAGAATACTTACACTGATCTCAGATAAGCTGAGAAGCAATCTTCCGCAGCTCATGAGAAGTTATGATTTTCTGGGCATGATTGATTTCATTAGGGCCAAGGCAAGATTTGCGATAAAGATCAAAGCGACCAAACCAGGCATCATTAAATCATCTCTGATCAAATGGAATAAAGCAAGACATCCGCTGCTTTATCTCACTCATCAGAAAAACAACAAGGAGGTCATACCGCTCAGCATAGAGTTAAATCCGGGAAAAAGAATTTTAATTATATCAGGCCCGAATGCAGGAGGAAAATCAGTTGCCCTGAAAACAATAGGTTTGCTGCAATATATGATGCAATGCGGTTTATTAGTGCATGTGGAAGAGTCCTCTCAAATGGGAGTATTCAGAAATATATTTATAGATATCGGCGACGATCAGTCATTGGAGAATGATCTGAGCACTTACAGCTCTCATCTTAACCACATGAAAAACTTTACTTCTTTTGCCGATCCTAAAACGCTGGTGCTTATAGATGAGTTCGGTACAGGAACAGAGCCTAACCTGGGTGGCGCGATTGCAGAATCGGTATTGGAGAAATTAAATAAAAGAAGAACTTTTGGGGTGATCACTACCCACTATGCCAATCTGAAAGCTTTTGCAGAAAAAGCAGAGGGTATAATCAATGGCGCTATGCGTTTCAATACGGAGAAGCTTCAGCCATTGTATGAATTGGAGATCGGGAAGCCGGGAAGTTCTTTCGCTTTTGAAATCGCTAAAAAGATCGGCTTGCCTGAAGATATTCTGGAAAGCTCCAGAAAGAA
This sequence comes from Cytophagaceae bacterium, assembly GCA_019746425.1. GTDB lineage: Bacteria > Bacteroidota > Bacteroidia > Cytophagales > Cytophagaceae > JAIERY01. The sequence goes on along the minus strand of JAIERY010000315.1, from coordinate 12,737 downwards.
ATTAGGAAATACACAAATAGATTTTGACAAGCTCATTGCAGAGCTGGAAGTAGAAAAAACAAAATTAAAAGAGCTCAATTCAAAACTGGAAGAAAAAGAAAAAGGATTGAATAAGACAATAGAAGAATACAATACGCTCAAAGAATTTATTGAGGAGAACAGGAAAAAACTATTAAATGACGCTAAGCAACAGGCAAAAGATTTGTTAAATCAGGCTAACCAGAAGATTGAAAATACCATACGGGAAATCAAAGAACACAAGGCGGAAAAGGATATAACCAAAGAGCTGAGAAGCGAGCTGGAAGATTTTAAAAATACTTTAAAGCCGGAAGAAGAAAATGAAAAACCTGAAGAAGTCGAGGGTGAGCAAGGGGAAATCAATGCAGGAGATCTAGTGCGCGTGAAAGATACCGGTGCAATGGGAGAGGTTATTACTTTAAAAGGTAAAGATGCCGATATCTTAATCGGTTCGCTTAAGTCTACTCAGAAAGTATCCCGGCTTGAAAAAATCAGCAGGAAAGTTTATAAAGACGCAATGGGTGTACAGAATGAAAGTACATCTGGTGTTAAAATCAATAAAAGCATTTCCGGATTTTTTCCCCAGATAGATTTGCGTGGGAAAAGGGGAGAAGAAGCGTTAAGCGAAGTGGATAGTTTATTGGATAATGCACTGATATTCGGTGTGCAGGAAATAAAAATTATACATGGAAAAGGAGATGGCATTCTGCGCACATTAATCCGCAATCAACTGAAAAAATATAAGCAGGTAAAATCCATGTCAGATGAGCATGCCGACAGAGGAGGAGCAGGAGTGACGATAGTGAAGTTGGGTTAGGAAAATATTAGCGAAGCTTACAGTAGACAGTATAATGTTAATATATGGACTAAAGTGTCCGTCATCCCTGCGCAGGCAGGGATCTCGTCCTTTTGCACAAAATTTTAATATTGAGATGCTGAATGCATAAAATATATTTTATACAAGGAGTTCGTTTTGTTCTTTATTTGGAGATTCCTGCCTTCGCAGGAATGACGTAAAAGAAGGTGTGAAGCATTTAATTTCTTATAAATTGCTGTGTTTAACCTTTCCTCTGCCTATCCTTCAAAAACTTTGAAACCAGTATCATCAAAACTCCGATCAGCAAAGTCGAGGTATGACTTTTTCCGGTAGTGATGAGTTTATAGATGGCAAAACCGCAGACTGCAATGCCTCCAATTAAAATAATTTTAATCAGCATATTTACTTCTTATTTCCAGCCAGCCTTTATAGTTTCTGTCTTGCTGAGAGTTATACAATTCATAAAAATAAACTCCTTCTGCTACATCGTCTCCATTAAAAGTATTGTCATATTTTTCATTTTTGTAAACGATAGCGCCCCATTTATTATATAAAACCAGAGTCCAGCACTGGTTGCTGATACCTATGATGTGGAAGTAATCATTTTTACGGTTACCATCCGGCGTGATCAGGTTTGGAGTGTATAAAGGTTCAAGAATGGCAATGGTGAAGCTGGTGTCTGCCACACAGCTTGGATCATCCCTGCTTACAGTTAGTGTCACTACATATTGAACTGGCTGCTGTGTATTGTTAAAAGGATAATAATGCTGCGGGCTCACTTCACTGGAAGTAGTGTTGTCTCCGAAATCCCAGGTATAATTATGTGCGTTCTGTGATTTGTTATCAAAGAAAATATCCAGAGAAGTGTAGCACTGTTCGGAATGATAAGCAAAGTCTGCTTTGAGATCGTATACTGTAACCAATACCGAATCGATTGCAAGGCAACCTGAAGCAGTATCTTTTACCGTGTAATTAATATATTCGGTGAATGGTAAAGTTGCTATTGGCGAAGGACAGTCGGTGCAACTGAGGTATGGATTATTTTCCCAAAACATACTATCCCTTCCTGTGGAATTTTCATTTAATTCAATTCCTTGTCCCTTGCAGATTTTTTCAGGGGATAGCGGAAAATCAAATCTATCTCTTATAGGTACTTCAAAAGTTTTGACTGCAGGGAAATTAGGGCACTGGCTTTCAATATTTATGATGATGGTTTCTGTTCCTTCTTCCAGCAAATCTGCCAGCGGGTGAATATTTACTACAACTGAGTCTTCAAATTTAGGAATGATGACAGTGTCGTTGAGTGTTGAATAATCTATTCCATTCTGAGCGCTTCCGCCGATTGTTAATTTATAGGTAAGTTTGGTAGTGTCGGTGGTGCTGCTCAACGGACGTTTGAAAATAATATTGGCATCATTACATTCTTCCAGTCCGAAAGGAAATCTTATGTGTTCGTACTCAATTCTCACCTGTGGTGCATCTTCAGAACGAAAGCTCCCCTGCTCGATGAATACACCTGAATCAACTTTGTCATCTTTTGCATCAGCAATTGCAAGTTTGATACGATAAGTCTGACATGGAATTATTTCAATGCTTGCATTTAATACAACAGTATATCCATCATACTGAAGATTTTTATGAATGGATGGAGTATATCCAGTTCCATTATCCCGATAATACTGTGAATAAGAGTTTTCATTGAGAGTGGTAACTCCAACTGATATACCTGTATTGGGAATTAATGCTAGATTTTTTTTTCCTGTAATTCCTGGCCCGGATATAAAAAATCCAAAAATGTCGTTATAGTTTTCATTTACATATTCCATATATTCTTCCGATCCAAAGACATAATTAAAAGATAGTACAGGCGAAGATGAGACGATATCAAATTCAACATAAGCTACATCCATAATATCAATACTAGGATCCACTAATCCTTTTAAGTCAGGATCTTCATAGTTGTCTCCATTCTGTTGAGATTTTTCTGAATCATTATTAGGCCCTCTTGCATATACTGCTGCTCCTGTAGTAAGCAATAATCCTTTACTTAAACCTATTGCATTATTGTTGTCTGTAAATTGTCCCCACGGCTGAAGTACTGCATCAGCTGGGAAATACCAGGAAATATTAGAAATCTTTACACCATTTCCGGCCAGGTTATTTACTACACTGGTTATGCTATTGGCTGGATTTGTGTTGATAACAACCTGCGCAGAAAGATTGAGGCTGAGCAATAATCCAAAAACTAATAAATATGTAAATCTGTAAGACATTGTATTTTCAAGGTATTACCGGTTCCAGAGCAAAAACAAAACCAGTTTGTACTATATATAGGCAAAGACCCCAAAAGTAACGGCCCGGTTGTATTAAAAATTGCTTTTCTTGGTTTTGTTCGATTATTTCCTTTAGGGAGACAAATTTACGAAGAATTAATGGTTTTTGGAGGCTTATTTTGCAGAGGCTATTTATATAGTAATCATTGCTGGTTTATTCATTTAAATCATTTAATATTTTATTAAATAAGAATACTAGGCAAAAAATTCTCTTACAAGAGAATAGAGATCCAGCATTTCATAGTATTCTGCATGGGCTCCATAAACATATGTGATTCCCATTTTTTGCAGTGCCAGTTTACACCGGGAGATATGGAAAAATTGTGATACGACAATGACAGATTGGAAGGAATTTTCTTTGTGGATCTTTACATAATTGGCCGCTGTTTCATAGCTGGTATTACCTGCATTGTCGGTAATGACGTCTGAAGCAGGTATATTGTTTTTAATCAGAAATTCCTTCATCACTTCCGCTTCATAGTATCCTTCTTTTCCTTTGCCTCCGCTTACTACAATCTTTTTTACTTTTTTGGTTTTATATAATTGCAGTCCTTTATTCATTCTTCCTTTAAGCCTTGCAGACATTTCCCCGTTTTCTTCGACCTTGTTTCCTAAAATCAAAGCAACATCTGCGCTGATCTCATCATCGATCAACCCGTCGAGGCAGATAAGCATAGTGTGAATGGTAAACCAGGAAAGAAAGAACAATAAAAGATATTTTAGAAATTTCATTACAAGTCTTAAATTTCATGAATAGCGAGAAATCCTGTCAAAGTTAAACTTATCTAAGATCTCTCGCTAGCTCGAGATGACAAATAAATAGTATGAGGTGAGAAATTTAAAGATTCAATCCTCCATTAGCCAGTTGCTGCAGTGCGATAAATAGTCATATCCAGTATATAGCTTCCTGGAGGAACTGTCCACTTTGCTGCGGCTCCTTATTTCACAGGAGAAAGGGAGATTCATTTTTTGAGGATCGCTGGATAAAACAGCAATACAGGTAAAAATTTTCTCATAGTAATTATTCTTTCAAAACCATGTCAATGCATAATACTGAAGCCAGGATCATCATTCTCAGGTTGTTGTTTTCCGGAATATTGTTGAAGACTTCCAGTATATAATTGTCGGCTGAGGTAAACAATTCTTTACCTATTCCAGCCCATTTTTTAGAAACATGTGCCAGCTCAGTTTCCTTGGCTACGAATTTAAAATCCCATCCGGTCCATGAGCCTTTTAACATGCACAATTCTTTTCCATCTGGTCCTTTCACGGTGAACTTACCGCCTATAGAGAAGAAGTGCTGGTCAAATGTCCCTACCAGGTTATCGTGCTCATCAAATACTTCCACATTGGATATAAACAAGCTGACACCTCTTTTCACCGTAAGGATTTTTTCTCCTGAAGCAGACTTTATTTCTATATGAAAAGGAGTCATTCTTTTGTAGTCGGTGAAACGGAGAATTTTAGTGAAAAATCCCATTTTCTCTTCCCTGCAATGCATGATCACTTGTCCGGATGCCGGATCATAGATATCAAAGTCATTGGCGGCTTTGAAAATGCCGAGATGTTCTTTGATGAGAAATAAGTTACGGTTGAGTATTGGATTCATATAGGTTTATTTTTTAATTCTATCACTTGTTCACAAAAATCATATTCGTGCCTTTGGTTAGAGCATATTACTACCAGTCTTTTGCTCAGGTTTTTTTTAATCTCCTGCAGGTACCAGTCTGTGCCCTGTGCATCGAGATTGGTGGTTGGCTCATCCAGCAGCAGGATTGAGGTGTTGGAATATAAAGCCAGCCCAAGCTTTACTCTTTGTTTCATCCCGGAAGAAAAAAAACGGATCTCTTTATTTACAGCATTCTTCAGCAGAAGCTTTTCAAAAAAAATATCCTTTGTAATTCCTTCTTTGAATTTTTTAAACTTCAGATGAAAATTTACCTGTTCTTCCAGGGTAAATTCTTCTATGAGTTCCTGGTAAGGTGTGGCAATGGAAATTGATTTATAAATATCATCCGGATGGATAAGCATTTTTCCCGTAATGGAGTAAGATACTTTTCCCTCTGAACACGGCATCATTCCAGATAATACCTGAAGCAAAGTTGATTTTCCCGAACCATTAGGTCCGATAACAGCATAGGTTTGATCGCTGAATAATTTAAGGTTAAGATTCCTGAATATCCATTCACGGTTGAATCTTCTTCCTAAGTTATCAGCAATGATTTGCATTTTATAGGTGCAGGATAAAAATAAAATTTTTTTACTCAGCACTTTGCACTGAGCACTCTTTACTATTGATGGAATCCCTTCATAATTCCGCGGTCAGAGTTACGAATGAAATTCAGAATTTCATCTCTTTCCTTGGAAGGAGGGTAGTTCAGCTCAATGATGTCGATCGCTTTGGTATTGTTGAACCCCTTCAGATAGATCGTTCTGTAAATCTCCTGTATCTCGTTGATCTTATCATTGTTGAAGCCTCTTCTTCTTAAGCCTATGGAATTGATCCCGCAGTAGCTTAGCGGCTCCCTGGCAGCCTTGGAGAAAGGAGGGACGTCTTTTCTTACGAGGGATCCTCCGGAGATCATTACATGAGCGCCTATTTTCACAAACTGATGTACTGCGCTTTGTCCGCCTATAATAGCAAAGTCATCTATCTGAACGTGGCCTGCCAGCTGAACGGAGTTGGCAAGTATGCAGTTGTTACCTATCCAGCAATCGTGTGCAATGTGCACATATGCCATGACCAGGCAATTCTTTCCAACTACTGTTTTATATTTATCTGTTGTTCCCCTGTTGATAGTCACGCATTCCCTGATCACTGTATTGTCGCCGATCACTGCGGTGGTTTCTTCCCCGCCGAATTTCAGATCCTGAGGTACGCCGGATATGACAGCGCCCGGAAATATTTTTACATTCTTACCAATCCGTGCTCCTTCCATAATGGTCACATTGGAACCTATCCAGGTGCCTTCATCAATCTCTACATTTTTATGAATGGTAGAAAATGGCTCGATAACAACGTTGTTCGCAATCTTAGCCTGTGGGTGGATGTAAGCTAACGGTTGATTCATGGATTTTTCTTAACAATACTTGCAGACAATACAGCTTCGCAAACTAAGTTTCCGCCCACAAATGCCTGGCCATGCATCTTGGCAATACCACGCTTGATAGGAGATAGTAATTCGCATTTAAAAATAAGAGTATCTCCAGGCAGAACCATTTTTCTGAAGCGGCAGCTCTCAATACCCAAAAAGTAAGTCCAGTAATTTCCTGGATCAGGTACGGAATTTAAAACCAGAATTCCTCCGGTCTGCGCCATTGCTTCAATCTGAAGTACTCCTGGCATCACTGGATTGCCCGGGAAGTGACCTGCAAAGAAAGGCTCGTTGATCGTTACATTTTTTACCCCTGTAACGCTTGTTTCATCTAAATGGATGATTTTATCCACGAGCATGAATGGATATCTGTGTGGTAGTAATCTTGTAATCTGATTGGAGTCAAGAACAGCCGGCATGTTTGGATCATAGTTCGGAACATGACTTTTAGCATATTCTGTCATCAGCTTTTTTAATTTCTTGGCAAAGGCTACGTTCGCAGCATGCCCCGGACGGGCAGCAAGTATCTGTGCTTTGATAGGCCTTCCTACCAGCGCAAGATCTCCGATCATATCCAGCAGTTTGTGTCTTGCCGGTTCGTTTTTATATCTTAACTCAACATTGTTGAGTATGCCTTCTTTTTTAACTTCTACTTTTGGTTTGTTGAAGAGTTTAGCAAGATGCTCCAGTTCGTCTTCCTGTACTACACGATCCACTACAACAATCGCATTATTCAGGTCTCCGCCTTTGATAAGGTTTTGCTTCTGAAGCATTTCAAGCTCATGCAGGAAACAGAATGTTCTGCATGAAGCGATTTCTTTTGCAAACTGATTGATATGTGTAAGAGAAGCATGCTGACTGCCCAATACAGGTGAGTTATAATCCACCATCACAGTTACCCTGTAATCGTCTAATGGCAGCGCAGCTATTTCTATATTTCTGTCATTCTCCCTGTAGAAAATGCTATGAGGCACTTCAAAGAAATTTCTTAAAGCATTTTGCTCTTCCATCCCTGCAGATTCGATAGCCTCTACAAACTGCTGAGAACTTCCATCCATGATAGGAGGCTCGGGTCCGTCCAGCTGGATAAGAATATTGTCCACCTGTAATCCTACCAGTGCGGCAAGTGTATGCTCCACAGTATTTACTCTGGCACCGTTTTTCTCAATGGTAGTACCTCTTGATAAATCCACCACATTGTCAACGTCTGCTTCCACTACCGGCTGGCCCGGCAAGTCTGTACGCTGAAATTTTATTCCATGATTGGTGGCTGCCGGTAAAAAAGTCATATTCACTTTTACGCCTGTATGTAGGCCTACACCGGATATTGAAATAGGTTTTTTAATTGTGTGTTGCTTAGCGTTCATTATGAGACTCACTTTATTCGAGGGAGGTTAAATTTAAAATTTTTTCTTCTAGTTCTTCTATTCGTTTTTGCAGGTCAGGCAGTTTTTTAAATACTGACTGTGACTTTAAGTACTTGGTAAGTTCAAAGGCAGGGGAACCTAGAAAAGTTTGTCCTTCTTTAAGGATGGATTTGCTGATACCGGTCTGAGCGCCAATGCTTGTTTTATTTGCAATAGTTAAATGTCCTATTATGCCTGCCTGACCGGCAACGAGACAATTCTCTCCGATTTTGGTAGAACCTGAGATGCCTGCCTGTGCGGCGATTGCAGTATTTTTTCCGATCTCTACATTGTGGGCAATCTGTATCAGGTTGTCGAGTTTTACTCCATCGTGTATCACCGTAGAACCCATCGTTGCACAGTCTATTACTGTATTGGCTCCGATATCAACATGATTTCCGATGACCACATTGCCTACTTGAGGAATGGTTTTATAAGTTCCGTCCTGTTGCGGAGCAAAACCAAAACCATCACTTCCTATTACCGCTCCCGCATGGATGGTGCAATGATTTCCGATTTTTGTATCGGAATAAATTTTAACACCGGCATACAGAATTACATTATTACCTATAGTCACATTGTCTCCGATAAAGGCATTAGGATAAATTTTTACATTATCGCCAATTTTGCAATTCTTGCCTATATAGGAAAAGGCTCCTCTGTAAATATTTTTTCCGGTCTGTGTCCCTTCGCTGATATAAGCCGGCTCTTCCACACCGTTTTTGATGAAACTTACGATCCGGCAATATTCCTCAAGAAGTGTGGTAAAACTTGTATAGGGGTCATCTACCAGTATAAGGGTAGCTTTGACGTCACTTTTTGGAATGAAATTTTTATCAACAATCACAGCTCCCGCATCCGTAGTATAAATGAAGGTTTCATACTTTGGATTAGCCAGAAAAGAGATGCTTTTTTGGTCTGCTTCCTGAATTTTTGCCAATTTATTAATCTTCAAAGATTGATCACCCTTCACCTGGCCTCCTAATAATTGAGCAATCTGCTGTGTTGTAAATTCCATTAAAAGTTAAATTTTTGGTAAAAATTAGTACAAATATAAGCTTTTAGGCCAGCATAAATAATGTTTTTTTACAATTTTGCTGATGGCCTTTATATTTGGAAGGTCTGATGCACTTGCTACATCAACAATATTGCCATTTTTCATCAATATATTGATTTTATCCCCCTGGGCGACGTAGGCAGCATTGGTAATGGTTCCTGTCACTAAAAAATAGGATAAATCCAATAATTTCTCGGGACTCTTTCTATACAGCTCTTTTTTGAGAATTTCAATCTCTTTTTTGTCAAAATTCTTACCAGATAATTTGATTTTAAACAACTTTCTTTCCAGAAGACTCTTGCATAAAGTCGAAAGTATGTAGTCTTTATGATGCGCCCATGATTTTATGGATGCCCAGATGTCAAAATCATCCATTGCCAGGAAGGCTTTCAGATATTTTTTATTCTTTACAAAATCATTATACCCTATGTCATTTTGAAGAAAAATACTCAGAGGCTCGGAAGCAAAAACCTTTTCTCCCTGCTGTGCAAGGTATTTGGCTCTTCTCACAATCTGTATCATCATCTTTTCGGCGCTCACCGTTGTTTTGTGCAGATAAACCTGCCAGTACATGAGTCTTCTGGCAGTAAGGAAGTTTTCAATGCTGTAAATTCCTTTCTCTTCCACTACCAGCTGGTCTTTATGTATTTCCAGCATTTTGATAATGCGGTCTGCACCGATGGTGCCTTCTGAAACTCCGGTAAAAAAACAATCTCTCTTCAGGTAATCCAGGCGATCTATATCGAGCTGACTCGAAACCAGCTGATGTAAAAACTTTCGTGGATAAGTATTTTTAAAAATTTTTTCTGTCAGATCCAGCGCTCCTTTGAATTCTTTATTCAGCTCTGAAATGATCAGGTTGGAAATTTTTTCGTGAGAAGTATTATTCAGCAAGGTATGTTCAAGTACATGAGAAAAAGGACCGTGACCTATATCATGCAGAAGTATCGCTATCTGCGCCGCTTCGCATTCTTTGTCGCTGATATCATGTCCTTTACTCTTAAGGGTGTTCATCGCCAGTCCCATCAGGTGCATGGCTCCAAGTGCATGATGAAATCTTGTATGCAGTGCACCGGGATATATGAGGTCTGTCAGTCCAAGCTGTCTGATCCTGCGCAAACGCTGGAAGTACGGATGTTCAATAATGTCAAAAATAAGATCACTTGGGATGGTTATAAAACCATAAATGGGATCATTGAAAATTTTCTTTTTATTCAAAACTTTTTGTATTTTAACTCACTTATATTAATGTGCTTACAATAAGCAGAAATACTAACAGAATTATACTGAACAAGCAATGCAAAGATACAATATTTTATGGGCTGACGATGAAATTGATCTGTTAAAACCTCATATAATTTTTTTACACTCCAAAGGATACGATGTAACACCGGTACATAGCGGAGCTGATGCTATAGAAAAATGTAACGAAGATAATTTTGATATCGTTTTTCTCGATGAAAATATGCCGGGAATGAGCGGGCTGGAAACACTAAGCCATATCAAAACCACCAAGCCAAATGTTCCTGTTGTAATGATCACTAAAAGTGAAGAAGAACATATTATGGAGCAGGCTATAGGATCCAAGATTGCCGACTATCTTATCAAGCCGCTTAATCCCAATCAGATTTTGCTTTCCGTTAAAAAAATATTAGACAATAAGAGGCTGGTTTCTGAAAAAACCAATATAGGTTATCAGCAGGATTTCAGAAATATCAGCATGGCATACAATGACAGGATTGGTCATAACGAATGGGCTGATATTTATAAAAAACTGATTTACTGGGAACTTGAAATAGACAGCGCTGAAAACAAAAGCATGAAGGAAATTCTGGAAATGCAGAAGACTGAGGCGAATAAGAATTTCTGTAAGTTCATCATGGAAAATTATGAGTCATGGCTCAATGATGCCAATGCAGAAAAGCCCATGCTTTCTCATCAGCTGATGAAGAAAAAAGTTTTTCCTTACCTGGAAAAAGAAGAACCCGTATTCTTCCTTCTCATAGATAATTTGAGGTACGATCAGTGGAAAGTAATTGAGCCTGTAATAACCACTTATTTCAAAGTGGAAGAGGAGTCGACTTATTATTCCATTTTACCTACAACCACCAGCTACGCAAGAAATTCTATTTTCTCAGGCCTGTTGCCTGCCGACATGGAGAAGAAGCATCCTGAATTGTGGATTCATGACGATGAAGAAGAAGGTAAAAATAATTTTGAAGACAAATTCCTGGAGCAGCAGCTGATCAGAAATAAGATCACTGCTAAGTTTTCTTATAACAAAATTACCAATACCGCGCAGGGAAAAGCTCTGGCGGAGAATGCTTCCAATCTCTTCAATTATAAGCTTAATGCCATCGTTTATAATTTCGTGGACATGCTTTCTCATGCCCGTACCGATATGGCTATGATCAGGGAGCTTGCGCCTGATGAATCTGCCTATAGATCCATTACCGCTTCATGGTTCCAGCATTCACCTTTACTGGATGTGCTGAAAAAAATATCAGAGAAAAAAGCACGACTGATCATTACTACAGACCACGGTACCGTAAGAGTGAAACGGCCTTTTAAAATTGTCGGTGATAAAAATACCAATACCAACCTTAGATATAAGCAAGGTAAAAATCTTGGTTTCGAAGATGAAGATGATGTGTATGTGAGCAGAAAGCCCGAAAAAATATTTTTGCCAAGGCGCAATGTTTCTACGGCATACGTTTTTGCCATCGAAGATCATTTTTTTGCTTATCCTAATAACTTCAATTATTACGTGAATTATTATAAAGATACTTTCCAGCATGGAGGTATTTCACTGGAAGAAATTATTATTCCTTTTATATCATTGACATCAAAATAAAATGAACAGAGAGTTTAAAGTGTATTCTTACCTGGCTAAAAAATTCATCAAAAGACATTTTGTTTTTATTCTTGCCTTTAAAGTAATTTCTAAAGTGATCCTTTTTTATTGGATTTTTAACTGAAAAATATGGTAGTTTTACCTGAAGAAAGGCTAAAGTATAGCGAACTATCGGAAATACGTGAAGTTGCCGGAAAAATTTTTCAACTTTGTAAAGATATCAGGGTATGGGCTTTTGAAGGGGAAATGGGAGCAGGCAAGACCACGCTGATCAAAAGTCTTTGTAATGTTGCCGGCGTGGAAGACAATGTTACCAGTCCTACATTTTCACTGGTAAACGAGTACCGCTCATCAGATGATAAAATTTTTTATCATTTTGATTTTTACAGAATAAAGGATGAATCGGAAGCAATGGATATAGGTGTGGAAGAATATTTTTACTCAGGCGATTATTGTTTTGTGGAATGGCCTTCAAAGATTGAATCGCTTTTGCCTTCCGAGCATGTGCTTATTAAAATTTCAGTGGAAGATAATTCCAGGCTTATAGATATTTTTAAATACAGAATATCCGGTTCTTTATAATTTTTTGTATCCATGAAAACAAAATTTGGAAAAAGTCTCAGCAGTCTTGAAACACTAGCCAAAGAACATGCGCTCTATCCTCAGGAGTCCCTGCTCGAAGTGAAGAATAAAGAACAAAGACTTTTTATCGGCATTCCCAAGGAAAAAGAAGACCTCGAAAGCCGGGTCTGTCTGACTCCCGAGTCCGTAGCGCTCCTGGTAAATAACGGACATGAGATCGTAGTAGAAACCGGGGCGGGGAATAACTCAAAATTTACTGACCAGGAATATAGTGAAGCAGGAGCGAAAATAGCCTATTCCACAGAAGAAGTTTTTGGATCGGACATCGTTTTAAAAGTTGAACCTCCCACTTTACAGGAAATATCTTATATGAAGCAGGGAAAAACACTTATCTCTGCTTTGCAAATGGCGAGTATGAAGTCTGACTTGATCAATGCCATTGTAAAAAATAAAACTACAATAGTTTTAACCTCACAATATTTTGAAACATTTTACCATGCTTACCTAACCTAACCTAACCTAACCTAACCTAACCTAACCTAACCTAACCTAACCTAACCTAACCTAACCTAACC
>JAIERY010000379.1 GCA_019746425.1 Cytophagaceae bacterium | reverse complement strand
GAGAGCAGATACTACAAGGGCTGCGTTTTTTACATCCCACCGTGCTCGACTTACACTTGCTTATAAAAGAGAAAAATTTGCCGCGGTATTTTCTATTCAGGAAATCCGCACCTGGGGAGCGCAGGATCCAAGATCGACGGCTGGAACGGTCCAGATTTTTGAAGCTTATGCAGAACCATATATTACTAATAATTTTTCTGTCAGAATCGGTAAACAAAGAATTATGTATGACAATCAAAGATTGTTTGCACAAAATGACTGGCGCCAGAATGCAGGCACTCATGATGCCATTAACTTCCGGTACTATAAAGAACTTTTCGAAACAGAACTGGCATTTGCTTTCAACCAGACAAGTGAGCCGCTTTTTTTTACTCCTTTTGCACCGGTAGGTTTTACCAATTATAAAATATTAGGAGTGAGTTATATTAAATACAAAACGAAAAATCAGAAGTGGGCATTCACTACCATTAATTATTTTGATGGTTTCCAGATAGCTGGCGCTAATAATACAGAGAAAGTAAACTTTCGTTACACAGATGGCGGAAGAATAGAGTACCTTGGAAAAGTTTACCTTACGGTAAGCGGATATATTCAGCACGGCAAAAATCCTGCGGGCAAAGAACTGTCTGCTTATTATTTTCAGCCTGAAGTAAAATACACTATTAACAAAAAAACAGAAATCAGGCTTGGTGCGGAAATAAAAAGCGGAAATAATCCTTCCAACACTACTACGACAGTGGATCATGCTTTCCAATATCCTTATGGGGTGGCTCACCGTTTTAACGGAACCATGGAATATTTTGCTTCAGGATATCCGGGATCTAAAAAAGATGTCGGGCTGATCAATCCGTATCTCTTCATCGAGCAAAAGCTTGGAGAGAAAATAGCAGTGTCCCTTCAGAATCATTTATTCTTTTCTCAGTATGGCAGCCTTGATGCGAATGCTAAGCCTGTGAATGAATACCTGGGTTTTGAAAGTGACTTTTTATTTGTTTATCGTCCGAATAATTTCACAAAACTGGATTTTGGATTTTCTACACTATTGGGTACAGAGTCTTTGGAATTCATAGCGGGCGGCAATCATGAAAGGACCCCATTTTGGTCATACGTACAGATTACGCTGACTCCGAAGTTGTTTTCTATAGGAAATAAGTGGTAATTCTTGTTATTAAAAGTAGATTTTAGTCATAAAATCTACTTTTTCTATAGAGTTTGTTATATTTGTAAAATGAGCAGTCAGGGAAGAATTTTAAAAGATAAAATAGCACACAAAGTAATGCTTGCATTTGTGTGGCTCACCATCATATTGCTTCTGGTAATTGCGTTAGGTTTATTCATCAAAGCATGGCCTCTTTTTAAGACTGTCTCGATAAGTGATCTGCTGTTTTCTACTACCTGGGTGCCTTACGAAGGAAAATTCGGGATGCTTTCTTTCATCATCAGCACATTCTGGGTTACAGGAGTTGCTACTGTGATTGCAGTTCCACTCTGTCTTTTATGTGCTATCTATCTCAGCGAATATGCCAATAAAAAAGTAATAGCCTGGGTTAGTCCGCTGATAGATATTCTTGCAGGAATTCCTTCTGTCATTTTCGGTATCTGGGGAGTAATCGTGATCGTTCCTTTTGTGCGTGATATATTGGCCCCGATGTTTGGAGTATCTTCTACAGGTTATAGTATTCTTGCTGGAGGTATAGTGCTTTCTATTATGGTGTTCCCTATTGTGATCTATGTTTTGCTCGAAGTATTTAAAACTGTTCCGGAAGATCTGAGAAATGCAGCTTTATCCCTTGGCGCCAATAAGTGGATCATGATACGTAAAGTATTGCTTCGCAAAGCGGGCCCGGGAATTATTTCTGCTATTGTGTTGGGATTTTCAAGAGCTTTGGGAGAAACACTGGCAGTGCTGATGGTGGTGGGAAACGTGGTAGATCTTCCTTCCAATCCGCTTGAAGCAGGATATCCTTTACCAGCGATGATTGCTAATAATTACGGCGAGCTGCTTTCAATACCTATGTATGATTCCGCATTGATGCTTTGTGCATTGGTATTATTTGTAATAGTAGTGTTTTTCAATATTATCGCACGAATCATTTTAAGAAGGATTGAAAAGAAAATATCGTAAAGATGAAAAGGTATAAAATAGAGGAAAAGGTTTTTAATGTCCTGATGAAGGTTGCAACAGGCATCATATTGCTTTCTCTCATATGGATACTGGCTACCATTGTTTATAAAGGACTTCCTTATATGTCATGGGATATGGTTTCGAGAACTCCGCAGGGAGGATTTTATATGGGAAAGGAAGGCGGAGTATTGAATGCGATCGTAGGTTCATTGTATCTTGCCGGCGGATCGACGATCCTGGCTTTGTTTATCAGTTTACCTGTGGTTTTGTATCTTAATGTTTACAGAAGAAAAAAATCCGCTTTTTCCACTTTCATCAGAAGCAGCCTGGATATTCTGTGGGGAATCCCATCTATTGTATATGGAGCATTCGGATTTACATTGATGCTCTTATTTGGATTGAAAACATCTTTGCTTGCAGGGATCATCACACTTACGCTGCTTATCATTCCTATTATGATAAGAGCTATGGATGAAGTGATGCTCACTATCCCCAAAGGATTGTTTGAGGCGAGCTATTCGCTGGGCGCCACCCGTTTTGAAACCGCTACCAAAGTTGCGATAAGAAAAACGCTTCCGGGAATAGTAACTGCTATATTGATTTCATTTGGCCGTGCAGTGGGGGATGCCGCTTCGGTTTTGTTTACCGCGGGCTTTACAGATAATATTCCGACATCATTATCTCAGCCTGCGGCAAGTTTGCCACTGGCAATTTTCTTTCAGCTGGGAACTCCTGTTCCTGAAGTGCAGGGAAGAGCTTATGCTTCAGCATTAATATTGACTTTATTAATTTTAGCGATCAGCTTAAGTTCGCGATATTTTACCAAGCGTTATTTAAAAAATAAAATTTAACAGGGTTGGTTCGAGGATCATGGTAAATAATTTTAAAAAGAATTAATTATGACAGCCAAATTAAAAATGTCTCAGTCAGATGCCGCTTGCGCAGAAGGAAGTATTTGCATTAATAACCTTAATGTATACTACGGAGACAGACATGCATTAAAAAATATCAATATCAATCTTCCTACCAGAAGCATTACTGCCATTATTGGTCCTTCTGGTTGCGGAAAGACAACCTTATTAAAATGCTTCAACAGACTAATAGATTCTGTAGATGACATTACTGTAACCGGACAAGTGCTGGTAGATGGAGATGATATCTTTGCTCCGGAAGCAGAAGTTACAGATATAAGAAAAAGAATGGGGCTGCTTTCACAAAGACCATATCCTCTTCCTATGTCTATTTATGAAAATGTGGCGTTTGGCCCCAAACTTCATGGCGTAAAAGAAAAATCAAAGCTCAATGAAATAGTAGAGCATTATCTGAAAGAGGCAAGTCTTTGGGATGAGGTGAAAGACAGATTAAATACTCCTGCTTCGAGATTGTCTATCGGACAGCAGCAGAGATTATGTCTTGCAAGAGGGTTGGCTGTTGAACCGGATATTATTCTGGGAGACGAACCAACTTCTGCACTTGATCCTATCTCAAGTCATCACATCGAACAAAAATTCCTTGAACTGAAAAAGGAATACACTATAGTAGTAGTAACTCATATTTTAAGACAGGCAAGAAGAATTGCAGACTATCTTATCTTTATGTACATGGGAGAAATAGTAGAGCACGGTCCGGCTAAAGAAATATTAGAGAATCCGAAAGAGAAGAGGACACAGGAGTATGTCAAAGGTATTATCAGTTAGTTTACACACAGAAAAAAAGATACTGTCAGAAGAATCTGATGATTCTAAGATTGAGAGGAAGAAATGGACAATTTATTTAAGTATTGTTATCATTCTTCTCATCGCTTTACTTTTTCTGTTCATTCATTTCGGAAAAAATCCTTTTCATAATTTACCTTCTTTTGCAGAAAGCTTCTTACAGGAAGAGATCCTTATATTTATTTTAGTGGGTTTTGTAGCGCAAATGATTGACGGCGCTTTGGGAATGGCTTATGGGGTAAGCTCTACTTCCATGATGCTCAGTGCAGGTGTGTCACCGGAACTTGCAAGCGCAGGTGTTCATACTGCAGAAGTTTTTACTTCGGGCGCTTCGGGATTGTCTCATTTGTTTCATGGGAATGTCAATAAGAAATTATTTAAGAATTTAATTATACCCGGAACTATTGGGGCTGTACTGGGTGCTTATGTGCTAACTTCTATTGATGGTAATGCGATCAAACCATTCGTTTCCGCTTACCTGCTTTTTATGGGAATGCTCATTATCAAAAAAGCATTTAATAAAATCAAGAAAAAGACAAAGACTAAAAGGCTGGCGCCTCTTGCCCTGGTCGGAGGTTTTGTGGATTCTGTTGGCGGTGGGGGATGGGGACCGGTGGTATCCTCTACTTTGATCGGGAAAGGAAGAAACCCTAAATATACGATTGGTTCGGTAAATCTCGCTGAGTTTTTTGTGGCAGTTGCAAGCGCCAGTGTGTTTACTATAATTTTAGGATTTCAGAACTGGAAAATAGTTTTGGGATTAATTATTGGCGGAGTGATCGCAGCGCCTCTTGCAGCTATTATTGTGGGAAGAATTAAAACCAAGCCATTGATGATTATTGTTGGCTGCCTGATAATTGGCTTAAGTTTGAATACTATAATAAGTGCAATATTGAAATAATCAATATCTTTCCATTTCCTGATCTATCTCTGTCGCCCAGGCATGTATGCCTCCCTCCAGGTTGATGAGATTCTTATATCCGAATTCTTCTCTTAAAAATTTTGCGACCATGGCGCTGCGCATTCCATGATGGCAGTATAGTACCACAGGTTTGTCAGTGGGAATTTTTTCTATATTGTCACGTAGTCTGCTCATAGGAATTAATACCCCTCCAATGCTACAGATCTCCGATTCATGCGGCTCACGCACATCTACCAGAAATATATTTTCTTTTTTGTCAAGTTTCTCTTTTAATTCCTGAACAGAAATTTCATCAGAGAAATTAGTGGAAGGAGCTTCACAAATTTCCTCATACTCTCCCAACTCTCTGATCTTATAATTTTCTTCATTCGCTGAAAATTTTATAATGCTTGTGTGCATCGTCAGCGCATCAAGTACAAATAATTTTCCTGACAGGCATTCTCCAATTCCTGTAATCACTTTGATCGCTTCATTGGCCTGCATCGTTCCGATTAATCCTGGCAGCACGCCAAGCACTCCGATTTCTGAACAGTTAGGAACTTCTCCGGCTGCAGGAGCTTCAGGAAAAAGACAGCGGTAAGTAGGTCCTCTTTTACCACTTTTATCTGTATAGTTGAACACAGTAACCTGCCCTTCAAATTTGAAAATGCTTCCGAAGATTAATGGCTTATTTAAAATTACGCAGGCATCATTTACTAAATACCGGGTTGGAAAATTATCGGAGCCATCTACTACTAAATCATATTCGCAGATTATTTGCAGTGCATTACTTTTGTCTAATTTTGAGTTTTGAATTTTGAGTTTTGAATGGGGATTTTGCAGAGAGAGTTTTTGTGCAGCAACTTCTGCTTTTGGTTTGCCAATGTCTTCTGTCAAAAATAAAACTTGTCTTTGGAGATTGCTTTCATCTACTGTGTCAAAATCTACAATGCCGATTGTTCCCACACCTGCAGCGGCGAGGTATTGTAAAACAGGACACCCTAACCCACCAGCACCAATCACCAGCACCTTAGCTTGTTTAAGCTTAGTCTGTCCTTCCATCCCGAATTCTGGAAGGATGATATGGCGGTTGTATCTTTTTAGTTCGTCGGGAGAAAACATTGCTTGATTGCTATTATATAATTCGACTCTGTTTTGTCATTCTGTCCCGATAGCTATCGGGAGGATCTTGTTGTTTTGTATTCACTGCCATTAATCATTATTATTTCGAATGTGGATGGCACTACAAATTAATTAACAAGTTTCTTCCAGAATGACAAGGGGTAAGTGTAATTCAACATTCATAATTCAACATTCATCATTAATTATAAACCTCATCCCAATCCTTCCAGACCGGCTCATAGCCCTGGTTGCGGATCATGGCAGCTATTTCGTCAGGAGTTCTTTCATCGGATATTTCAAATTGTTCTAAAGCCTGCAAGCCCGATGCATATCCGCCCGGATCTGTTTTGGAGCCTGCGCTGATGGAGGTGATTCCAAGTTTTATAATATTGTTTCTGAACTTTTCACTTTCTCTGGTAGAAATTGATAATTCTACTTCTTCGTTAAATATTCTGTAAGCACAGATCAGCTGCACCAGTTCTTTGTCAGACATATTTACTTTTGGTTCCAGGTTTCCTGTGTAGGGACGCAACCTTGGAAAGGAAACAGAATATTTTGTCTTCCAGTATTTCTTTTCAAGATAATCGAGATGCAAGGCATTGAAGAAGGAATCTGTTCTCCAGTCTTCCAGTCCTATCAACACGCCTAATCCTATTTTATATATTTCCGCTTCTCCCAGCCTGTCAGGCGTTTCAAGCCTGTATTCAAAGTTGGATTTCTTACCTTTAGGATGATGGAACTTATAGTTTTCTTCATGATAAGTTTCCTGATATACCAATACAGTATTCAAACCATGGTTAATTAATTCTTTGTATTCATGTAAATCCAATGGCTGCACTTCCATAGATATATGAGAAAAGTGCGGACGAATAATTTCGATGGCATTTTTTATATAATCAACCCCTACGGTTTTATTTGCCTCGCCTGTTACCAGCAGAATGTGATCATATCCGTAAGACTTAATGACTTTGATTTCATCTTCGATCTGTTTATCTGTTAAAGTAACTCTTCTGATTTTATTATCTACACTGAATCCGCAATAGGTACAAATATTCTGGCATTCGTTGGAAAGATACATTGGAATAAATAATTGCAGAGTCTTTCCAAATCTTTTTTGAGTCAGCTCATGGCTAAGCTTCGCCATTTCTTCAAGATAATCTGAAGCAGCAGGAGAGATGAGCGCTTTGAAATCCTCCAGGTCTCTTTTCGATTTACTCAAAGCCCTTTCTACATCTTTGCCTGTTTTGGCATAGATGGAATTCTGAATGTCATTCCAGTGGTGCTTTTTGAATGTATCTATGAAACTCATAATAGTTGGCAGTTGACAATTGGCAGTTGGCAAATCTACTTGCCAATTGCCAACTATTTCATTCTTGTATATTCTGTCTTTTCTCCTTCTTTATCCGTAAAGCTTTTTGGTCTTTGGTTCTTTGATATTTTGAGAATAAAATTGTCTTTTGATTTAACTTCAACGATCCCTTCCATCAAACCGATTTTATCTCCATACAGGCTGTAAATAATAAAGTCGCATTGGACAGGATTTTTATCAAAATCAAATTTATACCTCAAGGCAATATCACTTACCAGTATACTGTCTTTTTCATCCCTGAATCGTATACGTCCGTCCCTTGTAAATTCCATATAGTTTACATTTCCTTTTTCGCTCGCCGCTTTCCACTTCCCCACTGGATCAAACTTTTTCAGATTGAATGAACTTGCAATAAGAAGTATTACTGCAATGCTGAGTATGCCCGGAATATTTTTCCTTAATTCAAAATTCATAATTCAACATTCAAAATTTGAAATAACTATTCATCGAGAAACGCCGTCAGCGGACTGCTTGCTATCGCATGTTTGATATGTTTGGCAAGCTTAGCTTCATACGCCATTCTCCCTGCTTCCACTGCCAGTTTAAATGCTCTGCCCATCATTACAGGATTTTCTGATACAGCGATTGCAGTATTTACAAGCACGGCATCTGCTCCCATTTCAATCGCTTCTGCTGCATGAGAAGGAGCGCCGATCCCGGCATCGACTACTACCGGAACATTGCTTTGGTCAATAATAATTTCCAGCATGGCTTTCGTTTGCAGTCCGTTGTTGCTCCCGATAGGAGAGCCTAATGGCATTACTGCTGCTGTGCCAAGTTCTTCCAGTCTCTTGCATAAGACAGGATCTGCATTCACATAAGGTAATACTATGAAACCAAGTTTCACCAGTTCCTCTGCTGCCTTGAGAGTTTCGATCGGGTCAGGTAAAAGATATTTGGGGTCAGGATGGATTTCAAGTTTGAGCCAGTTGGTTTCCAGCGCCTCCCTGGCAAGCTGCGCAGCGAATACCGCTTCTTTTGCGGTGCGTACTCCGGAAGTATTGGGCAATAAATTAAATTGAGAATGATTCAGATGTTTTAAAATATCATCTTCTTTATCATCCACGTTTACTCTTTTTAAAGCAACTGTTACCAGCTCAGAGCCGGAGGCTAATAATGCTTCTTCCATCAGAACAGAAGAGCCGAATTTTCCTGTGCCAGTAAACAGCCTGGAGTTAAATTTTTTTCCTGCAATGATCAATGGTTCCATATTATTTTGCCAGGTTTTTAATTTCACTGATAAATTTTTTTACGGATTCTTCTTTATCTACTTCCTTATTAATGGCAGAAGAAACCGCCACGCCATGTATGCCGGACTTGAAGAGATCTTTCAGGTCCGTTAATTTTATTCCACCGATGGCGATGATAGGTATATTGATTTTATTTTCCTTACAGGCTTCCAGTATTTTTTTGTAACCTTCCAGTCCTAGCACAGGACTTAATTTTTCTTTGGTATCTGTAAACCTGAACGGGCCTAGGCCGATATAATCCACTCCTGCATCAGCAAGATTTTCTATATCTATAAAAGTATTCGCCGTAGCGCCTATAATAAAATCTTTTCCTAATAATTGCCTCGCTGCTTTAGGAAGCATATCATCTTTTCCAAGATGTACACCATCTGCTTTTACTTCCTGTGCTATTCTTACATTGTCATTTATGATAAGTCTGGCTTTATATTTCTTACAGATTTTCTGTGTATCTTCTGCAATACTTTTCCACTCACTATACCCTTTTTTCTTTACACGTAGCTGCACCCAGTCAATTCCTCCCATGCAAACTTCTTCTGCAAGCTGTGAATGTGTATAGCCCAGTATATTATCCTGGGTAATGTAATGTAGTTTTGAAACCTTAGACATAATGAAATCCCAATAAGCTATTATCACTTTTTATAAAATCCGAAACATATTCTTTGCCTTCTCTGCATGCTTCTACAAGATCATATCCTTTGGCTAGATTAGTCAATATGGCAGAGGAGAGGACGCAACCTGTGCCGTGTTTATCCATATTAATTTTCTCCGATTCGAAAGTAAATTTTATTTTATTTTCAAAAAGAATATCTGTTGCCTTGTTGTCTTCTCTATGTCCGCCTTTTAATAAAACATTGCAATACCCACTTAATAATCCGGCTCCTTCTTCTTCACTTTTTTCAGGGATCAGTTTTTTTATTTCCTTGAAATTGGGAGTGATAAGATAAATATTTTTGCATAGCTCAATCAGATCTTCTCTTTTGATCTCCTGATGAAACTGAAATCCCGCACTTGCTTTTAATATAGGATCCCATACAATCCGGATTTGAGGATTGTTTTTTTTCAGGTAGCTGACAATATTTTTAAGGACATTCATATTTTCTACAAGCCCGATCTTTACCCAGTCTACATGAAATTTTTTAAGAAGAATATTTAATTGTTTCTTCAGGTCTTCTTCACCTACCCATGAAAGACCTTCAAATTCATTATCATTCTGAAATGTAATAGCAGTGCATACACCAAGTCCATATACTTTATTAGCCTCGAAAGTTTTTATGTCCGCTAAAATACCGGCGCCTCCGCTGGGATCGAAGCCTGCAATGCTTAAGACGTATAATTTTTCTTCTTCGGTCATGCTTACTTTTCTTCTTTGTTAATTAGTTGTCATCCTGTCCCGATAGCTATCGGGAGGATCTTGTTGTTTAAAAGCGCTGCCATCAATTATTAGCATTATGTGAATCGAAGGCGGCTCTAGCCAATAACAAGTTTCTTACAGAATGACAGCATGGGTTAGTATGCCTGTGCTGATTGTTTCTGTATTAGTAATTTAAATTTCTCTATCACTTTGTTTACATCCTGATCTTTCTCAAAATCTTTCCATATCGTTCCATGCAAAGCAGCACCATAAAATCCCAGTTCTGCTGCCTTTAAAATATTATTTTCTTCAATTCCTCCCAGCGCAATTATTTCAGGCTTTCGTCCTTTCAAAAACTTTTGGAGCTCTTCAGGGTCAAAAGCACTTTTATAATTTTCTTTTGATATACTGTTAAATACAGGGCTCAGAAAAGCATAATCAAAGCTTTTTATACTTTCCGGATCTTCTAATTGGTGAATGGAAGTGCTTACTTTTAAATTTTTCTTCCTTGCAGTTTTACAAATCTCTTTTACTTCTTCATCCATTCTCATTTTTTCAGGGATGTGTATTCCGCCAAGATTATATTTTCCGATAAGGGAATAATGCGAATGGATGCTGATTCTCCTGTAGAAAGCAGGTTTTATATCTCTCAGAAAATTTTCAAAAGATGCTTTGTCTGTATCGGGTTTTCTCAAATGAAAATATTCCAATCCTGATTCAAAAAGAGCATTAATTGCTTCATGCTCTTTTTGAATATTGACAGGGTTGGATATGACAATAATTTTCATTTTATGTTAATCCCCTAAGGTTTTACTAAGCTAAGTCATCCGATGACTTTTTAAATAAAAGGGCTGTAAACTTTATTGCCCAGGAACTAAAACAGAAGTCATCGGATGATTTTCTGTTTTTTAATCCCGCAAGGTTTTAAAAACCTTGCGGGATTGTTCAATATTATTAAACGCCCTGGCAATCATTAAGACTTCAAATAAATATCTCCGCCTGTGTCAGCAAATTCTTTTGCTTTTTCCTCCATTCCTTTCTTCAGCGCTTCTTCTTCCGTTACTCCGATTTTATCCGCATAGTCTCTTACATCCTGGGTGATTTTCATGGAGCAGAAATTTGGTCCACACATAGAGCAGAAGTGTGCTACTTTAGCGCCATCGGCCGGTAGTGTTTCGTCATGAAATTCTCTTGCCGTATCAGGATCCAGTGAAAGATTGAACTGATCTTCCCATCGGAATTCAAACCTGGCTTTGCTAAGTGCGTTGTCTCTGTATTGTGCGCCGGGATGTCCTTTCGCCAGGTCAGCCGCATGTGCTGCGATTTTATAAGTGATCACGCCATCTTTAACATCTTTTTTATTCGGCAGGCCTAAATGTTCTTTTGGTGTTACATAGCAAAGCATGGCACATCCAAACCAGCCTATCATGGCTGCGCCTATGCCTGAAGTAATATGGTCATAACCTGGCGCAATATCTGTTGTCAATGGACCCAGCGTATAGAAAGGCGCTTCGTGGCATTCTTTCAATTGCTTATCCATATTTTCTTTGATGAGATGCATTGGTACGTGACCAGGGCCTTCGATCATTACCTGTACATCATGTTTCCATGCAATCTTTGTCAGCTCACCTAATGTTTCCAGTTCAGCAAATTGAGCAGCATCATTGGCGTCTGCTATAGAGCCGGGGCGTAATCCATCTCCTAAAGAGAAAGATACATCGTATGCTTTCATGATTTCGCAGATATCTTCGAAATGTGTGTAAAGGAAATTTTCTTTGTGATGCGCGAGACACCATTTCGCCATGATCGAGCCTCCTCTGGATACAATACCTGTAACACGTTTTGCCGTCAAAGGAACATATCTTAAAAGAACTCCGGCATGGATTGTGAAATAATCTACGCCTTGTTCCGCCTGTTCGATTAAAGTATCTCTGAATATTTCCCAGGTAAGATCTTCTGCTTTGCCGTTTACTTTTTCAAGCGCCTGGTAAATCGGCACCGTACCGATCGGTACAGGAGAATTTCTGATGATCCATTCCCTTGTTTCGTGAATATTTTTTCCGGTTGACAGATCCATAACTGTATCTGCGCCCCATCTGCATGCCCATACCGCTTTTTCTACTTCTTCTTCAATGCTGGAAGTAACGGCTGAGTTTCCTATGTTGGCATTTATCTTTACCAGAAAATTTCTGCCAATGATCATGGGCTCAATTTCCGGATGATTGATATTGGAAGGAATGATGGCACGGCCTGCAGCAATTTCTTCTCTTACAAATTCCGGTGTGATGAATTTAGAAATTCTTGCACCAAAATTTTCTCCTGGATGCTGCTGTCCTAATGATTTTAAGCTGTCAAGCTTTTGGTTTTCCCTGATCGCAATATATTCCATCTCAGGAGTGATTATTCCCTTTTTAGCATAATGCAATTGGGAAACGTTCATTCCCTGTTTTGCGCGTAATGGTTTTTTAATGTGCTCAAAACGCAAATGTGCAAGATCGGGATTGGATAATCTTTTTCTTCCGTATTCAGAAGTGAGTTGCGGAAGCTCTTCCACGTCGCCTCTTTTCAGTATCCATTCTTCTCTTAATCTCGGCAGTCCTTTCTTCAGATCAATTTCTACATTAGGATCTGTATATGGTCCGCTGGTATCATAAACCGTAACAGAATCATTCTTTACAGAATCTTTAACAGGAGAAAATTTATTAGTGGTGTCCGATAAAGTTATTTCCCGCATCGCTACTTTGATGTTGTGGATTTTCCCTTCGGCATAAATTTTTTCCGATGCTGGAAAAGGATCCCTTGTAATCGTTTGCGGAGATGGAATTCTGTCTTTTTTCATGTTTAAAAGTTTAATGTTAAAAGCTCAATGCTTAAAGCTTATAAAATATTTATGTCAGAATTATTCAAAATTCAGCATTCATAATTCAAAATTAATTACCCGCCTTGTGTCGCCTTTATAATAGTGACCTTATCGGAGTCTTTTAAGTAATGATTGTTCCACGAATTTTTGGGGATGACCTCATTGTTGATGGCAATGGCAATACCTTTGGCCGCCTGCATCTGAATCTGATTCAGCAATTGATCAACTGTGATTTGATTTTCAGTTTCCCTTTTTTCGTTATTGATAAAAACAATCATTGCGAAAATTTTTCACAAATAAATAGTACAATAAACTTTAAGGGGGAATGAATAAAGAGAGAGTCTGCTCACTTTTCCCTTCGCAGGTTCTAACCTGATCAGGTTCCGAGGGTATGATCTCAGTCCGTTTCCGATTGTCGGCATTAGGACACCCCTAAAGTTACTGAAGTAAATATATGTTTTTTATTAATTTAATACAACGTTTATGGCCTTTTTTACAAGGTGAATTTTACCGTATTAATTCTCCTACCGCAAACCTGTTTTTTCCATGAATATCTGAGATGATTTTTACCTGCCAGAAACCTTTCCTGGTCATCAGTATTTTCATTTCTTCTCCAAATGCCTCATTGATTTCAAAATAACATTTTCCTTCATGACACAAATGTTTTGTGGCAAAATCCAGTATGACTTCATAAAATAATAAAGGATTATCGTCTGGAACAAAAAGCGCCTGCGAGGGTTCAAATTTTAGAACAT
Source organism: Cytophagaceae bacterium (assembly GCA_019746425.1). Taxonomy (GTDB): domain Bacteria; phylum Bacteroidota; class Bacteroidia; order Cytophagales; family Cytophagaceae; genus JAIERY01. The sequence continues at coordinate 5,623 of JAIERY010000379.1, read as the reverse complement.
TCTTCTGCATTTCTTTTTTCTCAGTTTCTCTCACATAGGGCGGATTGCTTACGATTATGTCTAAATTATGCTTGTCCCCGGATGAGGAAATTTTGAATGTTGAATCCTGAATAATGTCCTGTTCCAGAAAGTTAATTGTTACATCATTTAGCCAGGAGTTTTCTTTAGCTACTGCCAGGGCTTCTTTTGAAATATCCATAGCATATACTTCTGCGCTTTGTAAATTTTTAGCAATAGATACAGGTATGCATCCGCTGCCTGTTCCTATGTCTAAAATTTTCAGATTTTTTTTATCTCTGTTATCCTGAATGATGAGATCTACCAGCTCTTCTGTTTCAGGTCTTGGAATCAGCACGGCAGGAGATACTATAAATTTAAGTCCGTAAAAGGTAGTTTCTCCCAGTATGTATTGTACAGGTTCATGCTGGTTGATGCGCGTGATTATTTCTTCCAGCTTTTCGTTTTGAGAGAAAGAAATTTTTTTGTCAGACAATACATCTGTTCTGGAAATATTAAAATGATTCAGAATAATGAAACCAATGGCATTTGCTTCTGCCTGATCGTAAATTGCAATAGCGGAAGCGATATAATGGTGTAATTCTTTGGCAGAAGAGAATTCTTTTTTCATTCCATGGTAAATTGTTTTCGAATTTTTTAATATCCAAATTTGTAGAGCAATTCTTATTTATTTGTCATTTTTAGCCTATTTTCAGTCCGTAATGGAAAAGGATTTATTATATATAAAAAGAACGTTTGATCTTGCCGAAAATGGCAGGGGAAAAGTGAGTCCTAATCCAATGGTAGGTTGTGTCATTGTTAAAAATGATAAAATTATCAGCGAGGGTTTTCATCAGATTTACGGTGGACCTCATGCTGAAGTAAATGCAATCAACGCTGTAAACGATAAAGAACAACTGAAGGACGCTACCTTATATGTAAACCTGGAACCATGTTCTCATTTTGGAAAAACTCCTCCCTGTGCAGATCTTATTATTCAGTATCCTTTTGAAAGAGTTGTGGTTTGCAACAGCGACCCTAATCCTCTTGTCTCGGGAAAAGGAATTGAGAAAATAAAAAGTGCAGGAATTAAGGTAAGCGAAGGAGTGCTTTATGAAGAAGGAAGAAAACTCAATGCACGCTTTTTTACTTACATGGAAAAGAAAAGACCTTACGTGATCTTAAAATGGGCGGAAACGGAAGATGGATTTATTGCAAGAGAGGATCTTACTTCCAAATGGATAAGCAATGATCTTTCAAGAAAGCTGGTTCATAAGTGGCGCGCGGAAGAAGATGCCATTATAGTAGGAGCTAATACGGTGCTATGTGATAATCCCAGGCTGAATGTGAGAGACTGGCAGGGAAAAAATCCTTTGAGGGTTTTTATTGATAATGACCTGAAGGTTCCTTCCACATTTAACTTGTTTGACGGAAGCCAGCCGACTGTTTGCTATAATAAAATCAAGTCAGAGAAATCAGCAGGGCTGGAATATGTCAGTCTGAAGGAAGGCAGGGATGGAATTTCATTTATTCTGGAAGATCTTTATTCAAGGAAAATCCAGTCGCTGATCGTAGAAGGCGGGAGAAAATTATTGACATCTTTTATTGATTCGGGCAATTGGGATGAGATCAGGGTATTTAAAAGTAAGAATATATTTGAAAAAGGAATTGCAGCGCCTGAATTCAAGGGAAGGCTTATAGAAGAGCAAGGCATTGATAATGACCAGTTATTGATATATAAAAACCCCAGGGAATGATATTTTCTCCTATTGTTTTTTTTAAACATCCTTTACAGAATTTCGTTTAATATTATTCCAGGCATTTCATTTTTTTCATGCATTCTGTTTTAAAATCCTTATTAAAGAGACTGACTAATCTTACCGGCAGTAACCGAAGCCTTTTGCTGCTGCGTACTTCTGCTGATCAGGACTTTGATCTTCATGAACTGGATTTTATTAATAATTCTTACGCGATCATTGAAGGCCTGATTGCCGGTAAAAAATCTATTAAACTTTCTTTCTTAATTGACAGCCGCAATGCATCGGTGAATGAAATCAGTAAGCGATTTAAAAAAATAGAGAGAAGGGAAAAGTTTATTTTCGAAGAAAGAGGGAGTAAGGATTTATATGTAGGCTGGCCATTCATCAGGGGCAAGTTTTCCGATGGAACACCTGTGCGCTGTCCGCTGCTGTTTTTTCCGGTTACATTAGAGACCAAAGAAAATGATTGGGTTATAAATCTGCGTGAAGATGTAAGTGTTGGTTTCAATAAAAGTTTCCTTTTGGCCTATGCTTACTATAATGATATCAACTTGTCGGATGATTTTCTGGAAACTTCATTTGAAAATCTTGATACAGACAGCCAGGTTTTCCGTACACAACTTTACCAGCTACTTAAAGAGAGCTCTGTTGAGTTAAATTTTAACCAGGAGATTTTTGTCAATAAATTAATTCCATTTGAAAATTTTAAGAAAGAAGATTTTGAAAAGAAATTTCAAAATGGAGAATTAAAGCTTTTTTCTGAAGCGCTTTTAGGTCTTTTTCCTCAGGCCGGTTCATACCTCATGCCTGATTATGATTTTTTAATAAAAAATAATTCTATCTCTAACCTGGAAGAGTTTTTTCTTTCCAAAACACTGGAAGAGAACCGTGAAGAAAGAAAAATTCCTAATGTAGACTTTACTTCTCTTGTCAAAGAAGAACAGACATTTACCCCCTTTTCGCTCGATGCTTCACAGGAGAATGCAGTAAAAGCTGTTAAAAAAGGAAACTCTGTGGTAATTCAGGGACCTCCGGGGACAGGAAAGTCGCAGGTGATATGTAATCTTATTTCCGATTTTATTTCCAGAGGCAAAAATGTATTGCTGGTTTGTCAGAAAAGAGTTGCACTGGATGTAGTATATGATAGATTAAAAGAAAAAGGGATAGGCGAGTTTGTAGGATTGATCCATGATTTTAAAAACGATCGCAAGGCAATTTATGATCAGATCAATTCACAGATTGATAAAGTGGAAGAATATAAATACAGAAATTCCAGTCTGGATGCCATTTACCTGGAAAGAAATTTTGTGCAGCTCAGCAGAAGGATAGACCAGCTTACGGAAGAACTGAATGAATTTAAAACTGCGCTGTTCGATGAATCTGAGTGCGGAATTTCCGTAAAGGAATTGTATCTGACTTCTAATCCGGCTGATCCTTCTATAGAAGTGAAACAGGAGTTTAAATATTTTTCCAAAGAAGAAATTCAAAAGTTTGTAAGATTCCTTCGGATCTTTCTTCCCTATGCTACAAAATTTGAGAAGATGGATTATATGTGGAATGACCGGGTTTCATTTAAGGATTTTTCTGTTTCAGATAAAAAGAAAATACTTGAGCTGCTCGATCATATTCCGTTTTACCAAAGTGATTTGTCTGATAATATAAGGGAGCTGCTTGGTCCTTCTCTTGATTTTGAAGATATGGAATGGTTGCTGGATAGAGAAATTCAGATACGTCAATTGTTAAACCTGCTGGAAGAACCCCGTACCTATTCCAATTTTATTTTTTTCCTGAACAGGAATACCGATCAGGACTGGCTGATCATAAAGGAAAGACAGATCACAGAATGCTTCAAAGGATATGGGATTGAAACAACGCTTGCTTCCGAGCAACTGGGAGCTATTCAAAAGGCTCTGGAAAATGCAAGGAATGCAAGGCGCGGACTTTTCAAATGGCTTTGGTGGAAATGGTTTTCCAAAGACAAGTACCTCGTGAAACGACTTTTTGCAGGTAATAAAATGAAATGGAACAGGGAAAGTTTTGAGAAAGCAACAGAGATGGTAGACAACAGGATGAACCTGGAGCACAATCTCACAGAGATGAAAACATGCGGCTGGCTTCAGAATGTTCCGGAAGAAAAAGATCTGAATATTATTTCAGAATGGATGCATTATCAGCAAACGGCATTAGGTACGAAGGCCTTATTAAAAGAATTGAGAAGCCTTAAAGATTATCTAAATATTCCATCGCTCACTTACGATGAGCTTAAAGATAAATTAAACAGGTTAATTAAAATTGTGAACCAGGCTCCTGCAGAAAAGAAGAGATGGATGCAGTATCTATCTCCCAGACAAATCAGCAAGATCCTGTCTGGTTTTGATTATGCAATTGAATTGGCTGCAATTCTAAAAACCGATTTTGAATCTTTAGTAGAGTATGATAAGATGCAGGATAAGTTGCGCGCTCATGAAAAACCTGTGCTGGAAAAATTATTGAAATGTAAATCCGACGGAAATGTTGACACCTTAATTAATATTTTTCAAAACAGTGTTAAGCTGGAGTGGGTTGATTTTATTGAAATGAAATATCCTGTGCTGCGTGCAGTTTCTTCTTTAAAGATGGAGCAAATGGAAAGTGAATTACAGGAGTGCATGGATGAAAAACAGAAGTTAAGCCAGGAAATACTTCTCTTAAAAGTCAGGGACAGGACATACAGAAATCTTGAATTTAACCGGCTCGACAATATGGTTACCTACCGTGAACTAAAACATCAGGTAACCAAAAAGAAAAAAGTTTGGCCGATGCGTAAACTTGTTTCAGGTCATGCCAGTGAGATTTTTCAGTTGGTTCCCTGCTGGCTCGCATCACCGGAATCTGTTTCGGCTGTCTTTCCAATAGAAACTATGTTTGACCTGGTCATTTTTGACGAGGCGAGTCAGTGTTATACAGAGCGTGGCATTCCGGCGGTGTTCAGAGGGAAGCAGGTAGTAATCACCGGAGATAACAAACAACTTCCACCTTCAGATCTGTACCAGGTGAGATGGGATGAAAATGAAAGTGATCTGCCTGAACTGGAAGCAGAATCATTGCTGGATCTTGGTGATAAATTTTTAACTAAAGTAAAGCTTTCGGGACATTACAGAAGCCGTTCTCTGGATCTGATTGAATTTTCCAATCAGCATTTTTATAACAATGATTTAAAGGTATTACCTGATTTCTCAGTAATTAATGATCGTGAGCCAGCTATTAAGTATATAAAAGTTAACGGCCTCTGGGAAAACAATATGAATCTCAGAGAGGCTCAGGAGGTAATAGCAATTGTCAAAAAAATAATTGCCGAGGAGCCTGAAAAATCTATCGGTATAGTTACATTTAATTTCAAACAGCAGAATCTGATCCAGGATTTGCTGGAAGACCAGATAACAGTTCCTCCTTCCTTGATTGTCAAAAATATTGAGAACATACAAGGAGATGAAAGGGACATTGTTATTTTTTCCATTGCCTATGCCCCTGATGCCACAGGAAAAATGTCTATGTTATTCGGTAGCTTAAATGCTGAAGGAGGTGAAAACCGCTTGAATGTAGCTGTGACGCGTGCAAGAGAAAAAGTAATTGTAGTTTCCAGTATCAGCCATCATCAGCTGAATGTAAACGATTTGAAACATAAAGGACCAAAGCTCTTGAAAAAATACCTGCAGTATGCAGAAGAGGTTTCCAATCATAAATTTAAAGCTGTTCCAAGGGAATTTCCGGGTTACAAAACAGAGTGGTTCCTTAAAAAGCAGTTGGCTGGGTTAAGCGGACAGGATTTTTTTATGAAAGAAGAACTTCCTTTAGCAGATCTTACGGTGAAGGAGAAAAATAATTAT
>JAIERY010000180.1 GCA_019746425.1 Cytophagaceae bacterium | reverse complement strand
GACATCAAAGAAGAAAAAAAGACATTGAATTAAATTTATTTAAATCAAGTGGTTAAATGTGTTAAAGTAGAATTAATTTATGATTATTTAATTATTTATAAGTTAAAAAATTGTATGGATACACAAGCTACAGGCATTATCATCAACAATAATGCCAATCAGATTTAAAAATATTATAGAGAAAAACAGGCATTAACTCCTTTTATTTCCTTCTTCTTTTTTCTCTTTATTATTTTCAGGTTCTATAAATTCCACACCCTCGTTTTCAAAATGCTCGGGATGTCCTTTACTCTGATAGGTGGCTAAGTTTTTTTTCTGTTTTTCTTTCACCTTTTTATCCGCATTTGCCATAAAACCTCCTTTAATATGATTACAATAGAATATACCGATTGGTTTCCTGATAATACAATCCCGGCATTACCCTCAATGAGCTTTAAAATTTATTTTGTTTTTAAAGAGTAATGTTCTTTTTCCTGCATTTGGATAACCGCCAAGCAGCTAGCTGATTACACACGACAACATTGCTTACTAAGTGTAAAAAATTGAATGTAACTTACTGACTAATAGGTTTTTAAGTAAAAAATATTTTCTTATTTTAACTTTGAATATTTCTGTGCGTATGATATTATTACAAGAATAAATTTAATAATCCCATGTAAATCTTGTAAGATGAAAAAATTGCACCAGAAATTTTCCCTAACCTTCGCCTTAATTATTATATCCATCATATTTAATACAAATATTCAGGCTCAATGCTGGACAGAAGTCTGGTCAGATGAATTCAATGGCGCTTCCCTGGATCTCACCAAATGGAATTATGACCTGGGCACAGGTTGTCCTGGTCTTTGCGGCTGGGGCAATAATGAAAAAGAAACTTATACTAATAGTACGCAGAATGTAAACGTCACAGGAGGTAATCTCAATATTACTGCAAGGTATTCTGCGGGTGCTGGCGGTACAGGATATGATTTTACTTCAGGAAAAATTCATACACGGAATAAATTTGACTGGCTTTATGGAAGGTTTGAGGCGAGAATGAAATTGCCTGCAGGCACCGGTATGTGGCCTGCTTTCTGGATGCTTCCCGATCCCACAAGCAATCCTTATGGTGGCTGGCCGACGAGTGGAGAAATGGATATTATGGAATTCAGAGGCGATCTTTTGTCAACAATGAACGGAACTGTACATTATGGGAATCCTGCCCCAAATAATAGATATGACGGCACTACCTACACGCTTGCCACAGGTGACTTTGTAAATTCATTCCATACTTTTGCTATGGAGTGGGGCCCGGGTGAAATAAGGTGGTACGTTGACGACATACTCTTTAAAACAGAGACACAGACACCAAATAGCCTTAACCCTGCGTCCAACAACGCAGTGACCTGGCCATGGGATCAGAATTTTTATATGATATTTAATTTAGCAGTAGGAGGATGGTATAGCGGGAATCCATCTACGGCAACCATTATCGGAGGAGATGTAAATTATAATCGCACCATGCAGGTAGATTATGTGCGGGTATATAATGATCTTTCCGGTAGCGGATTCACAGGAAGCATTGCTGGTAAATCATCCATACTTCAGAATGAAAGCGGTGTCACCTATAGTATTCCGACCGGTACGGGCGCAACGTATGCATGGACGGTAACAGGAGGTGCCATTGCAAGCGGACAAGGGAATAATTCTATCACAGTAAACTGGGGAAGCACAGACGGAACAGTATCTGTATTGAAAACGCTCGCCTGCGGCAGTGTCACTTATAATTTGCCGGTAACGGTGCAGCCGACACACTGCGGTATGGTATATGAAGATTTTGAAAACATCCGTCACCAGAGTTATGGATTCATGAATGGAATATTTGTGCAGAATATGGCCAACCCTTCCTCTTCTGCTCAGAATACATCGCCGTATGTATCACGTTACACGCGGAATGCTGCCGACCAATATGATGTGCTTATCATTGAGAATATTTCTCTCGGCGATGCCGATGATTTTGAGAAAAAAATAAAAAGATTCTTAATGGATGTGTATTCCAATGCCGCAGGAAGGGTAATTGAAATTGTATTGGAAGATCCCGCTTTGTCGAGTCCAACCAATTACCCGGTCGGACGTCATAGCACTTACCGTGCTACAACCGGCGCAGCCAATTCATGGGAGACTTTGGAGTTCGCTTATATCAATTCTCCTGACGCAGCTGTGGTTGGCGCCAATGCTACCAGGCTTACTATATTATTTTCTCCCAACACTTATACCAATACTGTATTTTATTTTGATAACCTGATGGCTACTCATAAGCCGGTCACTTCCAATATCACAGGCTCTGCCAGTACATGTGAAAATCAGGCGGGAAGAATTTACTCGGTCACCAATACGGCCGGTTCCAGCTATGCATGGGCTGTTCCATCCGGCTCTGTCATTACCGCAGGAAGCACAGGGCCCAATAACAATTCTGTTACACTAACAACGGGCACAGTATCAGGAAATGTATCGGTAATAGAAACCAATACTACAGGATGTGCAGGTACTGCAGTAAATTTTGCGGTAACCGTAAACGCAAGGCCTAATACAAGCAGCATTACAGGTTCAGCCACTGCATGTACCAACCAAAGCGGATTAATTTATTCTGTTACTGCCACGGCTGGTTCCAGCTATGCATGGACTGTTCCAGCGGGTGCAAGCATTACCGCAGGAAGCACAGGACCTAATAATAATTCTGTCACAGTAAATATAGGAACAGTATCCGGTAACATCGGTGTGACAGAAACAAATGCTGCGGGATGCACAGGAACAAATAAGACTTTATCAGTTACCGTGAGTACCTGTACAGGGATTTCTTATGCTTCCAACGGATCTTTTAATATTTACCCTGTTCCTGCCGAGGCAAACCTTCGGGTGGAATTTAAAGAAAGTTTTAAAGGAATAACACAAATTACCATCACAGACAATCTAGGAAGAGTGATGGAAGAATTCCAGGCAGAAGGCGCCTCTGATGTTGAATTAAATATTTCCAGCCTTCCTTCCGGAATTTATTTTGTGCAGATAAAAAATAATGAGCTGACAGAGATTAGAAAATTTATAAAAAAATAGTTTAAACATTAAATTCTGATGCCCGTATCTTCTATAAGGTACGGGCTTTTTTATTTATAAATGTTTACCAACTATTTGATAAAATGTCTTAGATTTAATAACAGTCTTTAATACTATTAAATATTTCAAAAATTTTTCATGAGCGATCAAATTCCAGGAGCTACATATGATCACACGGATCTGAAAGATTTTGAAAATCTTTTTAAAGCCAATTATAAAAGACTTTGTCTTGTATCTTACCGCATTGTAAATAATAAAGACACGGCGGAAGATGTAGTTCAGGATGTTTTTTTTAAATTCTGGAATGAGAAAGATAAAATCTCCATCAAATCTACAGTCAAGGGATATTTGTATCAGTCAGTAGTGAATGCTTCTCTCAACCAGACGAAAAAAAATCAGAAATATGCATCGATAGAATCTGCAGAAGATATTCAGGTCTCAGTTATTCCCGAGAGTAATTCAGAAATAAACCAATCCGAGCTAAAGGAAAAAATCAAAGAAGCCATCGACCAGCTGCCTCCAAAATGTAAGGCCATATTTATTATGAGCAGGTACGAAGGATTGAAGTATCAGGAAATAGCGGGTCTCCTTCAGATTTCTGTGAAGACCGTAGAAAATCAAATGGGGATAGCGCTGGAAAAACTGCGGTGCAATCTGCGGGAATATTTCAACCGGCATTTTTTACTATCAGTAATTGCATTGGTATTATTTATTTGATATACAGCGATTTGTATAGTTAATTAAAATATTTTTACCCGGATTTCTGGGGGTGATGCGTAAAATTTTTGTCTAATAATAAATCTCACAGGCATGGAGAACTTTTGGAATTTGATCGCTAAAGATTTTTCCGGACAAATAAGTCAGGAAGAAAAAAGTCTTTTAAATGAATGGTTAAATATTCCTTCCAACAGGCAAGCCTATGAAGAATATAAAATGCTGTGGAATTCATCAGAAGTCCAAAGTGATATTGCATTTGATGAAGATAAAGCCTGGCAAAAATTTTCTGAAAGAATTTCCAACATTCAGTCCAAAGAAACACCACTTCAGCCTTCCAGATTATTCTTGAAAATAGCAGCCGTATTGGTGCTTGTATTATGCGGCAGTTATCTGTATTTCACATTCAATGCAAAGGATGTAGTAGTAGCTTCCACTGAAAATATCCAGATTTTTACTTTAAATGATGGATCAAAGATCTGGCTCAATAAAAACAGCTCTTTAACAATCTCTAACGATTTTAACAAGGAAGAACGTGTAGTATATCTGAAAGGGGAAGCATTTTTTGAGGTAAGCAAAAATCCGGACAAGCCTTTTATTATCTATTCCAGGGAGACAAAAACCAGGGTGCTTGGTACCTCTTTTAATATCAATGCTTATGAAGAAAATGGTGGGGTAGAGATCTCGGTAGAAACCGGAAGGGTTGAGTTTTCCGGGATGGATGGCTCTAATAAAGTAATCCTGGTGGCCAATCAGGAGGCTGTTTTTAATGTTACGACTACTCAGATTACCAAAAATACCAGTGCTGTAAAAAGTTATTATAGCTGGAAAAATCCAGTCAAAAACACGGAAAAGAAGCAGAACTCAGCGCTTTTAGAGGTTTCCAATCCTTCTCTCTACCTGCATCATGACTTTACCTGGAGGGATAATATTGTGAAACAGACAATAATTGAAGGCCAGATTCACAACACTGCGATCTTTACCACGTATAAGAACATTACGTTAAAAGCTACCCATTATAATAGCGAAGGCGTAAAGATCAGCACCGAGTTCTATACAATTCCTAAAAAAGTAATTCCGGGCGATCAGGTAAAATATAAATTCAAATTAAACGACTGGTTTAAAGAAACTAAAAAAGTAGAAGTGAGCATCGAAGATGTGCATGTTCTGCAATAAGATTATCAGCCCTTATGAAAGTCCAGAATATTTTAATTGTTGATCAGAATAACTTGAGGAGCGCTAGCTCTGTAAGCAGCCTTGGCAAGGCTGGTATCGCTGAAAATATTAAAGCCGCTGTAAACGGAGACCATGCACTTTTGTGTATAGATCACCTGGAGCTTTACGGAAGAATCAAAGGCAATAAACTTATTATATTAATTAACCTGGATTATTTTGGAGCAAATCTTAACCATTTTCTGGATAGTTTCAAAAACAAGAGATATCTGAACAGGGAAAATTCAATTATCATAGCAATAAAAAATTCTTCCAGCGTGGAAGAAGTAGAAAAAGCAAGGTTAAAAGGCATCACCGAATTTATTTCCTCTGCAGAGAGCATTATCGATCTGAATGAAATCATTGCCAGGGTCTTTGCAGCAAAGCCAAGAGAAAATGAGAAAGCGAAAGCCGGAAAGAAGCTGGTTAATCAAACCATGAGCATGAACTAATTTTTTAATATTCACTTTTTTAATTTAAATCACATGTCAAAAGAAAAAAATGCTGTAAACATTTCTACTATTTTTTGTGGTATTCTACGCTGCCCGGAAGGCAAAAAATTAATTCAGATTTTCGATAAGGTTGAATGGATTTTTTTCGAAGCTCTTACAGGTACAAACCGTAAAGCCCGATTAAAAGCTTTGCCCTTATATATTAAAAAATAGAATACCCCTTTCTGATTTAAATTATAAATAGAGTCTCAGATTAATTTGAGGCTCTATTTATTTTAAAGCCTTCATTGTTTATTTCCCCTTCTTCTTTATGCACCATGTTGATCCTGATCGGCTGTAGTATTAATCTTTCCTGAATGTGGTTTTCGTACGAACGCTTCCATTGACGTGCCTGTTCTTTTTTAAAAGAGAGAGGTATGATTAACTTTGAAAGATATGCTGATGAGGGAAATGAATTTCTGAATACCCTGGCAAAAAATCTTGGTCATAATGATAACAAAGCACAGGTAGGGATATTGCTCAGAGCCGTGCTTCACAGCATAAGGGATTGCATCACGATCCCTCAATCCTTTCACTTAATTGCCGAACTTCCGATGTTTTTAAAAGCCCTTTATGTGGAGCAATGGCGATACTCAGAAAGGCCGGAAAGAATAAAAAAAATTACTGATTTTACTGAAAAGATCGAATCAGAACAGGAGAAGATGGGTGAAAGGTTATTTAACTGGAATGAACCGACTATTGATTTAGTGAAAACGGTTATCAATAGTTTAAAGAGATACCTGCAGCCGGGTTTAATGGTACATATGGCAGCAGAACTGCCAATAGAATTAAAACCTTTGTTTACAGAGCATGCTTCGGCAGCAAAAGGTTGAATTCAAATTCATCCGGTGATTAATTCACCGGATGAATAATTTCCGTCTTATCCACCATTTTTTTTGAGCCAAAAAAATTCTAATTTACAGACTCATCATTATCAGAATCGCTATGCAATACAGAGTATTTGGCCGCACAGGCTGGAAAATAAGTGAAATCGGATATGGCATGTGGGGTATGGCAGGATGGACGGGATCCGACAATAAAGAAATAGAAGACGCTCTTGATCTTTCTGTAGAATTAGGATGTAATTTTTTTGATACCGCCTGGGGATATGGAAAAGGGGAGAGTGAAAGAATACTGGGAAGGCTTATTAAAAGAAATACTTCCAAAAGATTATATAATGCCACTAAAATTCCGCCAAAGAATTTTACCTGGCCCACCAAACCTCATTTTACACTCGATGATTGTTTCCCTCCAGAGCATATTATAAGCTATACAGAGAAATCATTGAAAAATCTTGGTGCAGATGCGATAGATCTGATGCAGTTCCATGTATGGGAAGATAGTTGGGTGAAAGATGACAGATGGCTGAAGACTGCTGAAAAGTTAAAAAAAGAAGGAAAGGTTTTGTCATGGGGAATAAGTGTGAACCGTTGGGAGCCGGAAAATTGCCTTGAGACTCTTAAAACAGGAATGATTGACTCTGTTCAGGTGATCTATAATATTTTTGATCAGGCCCCGGAAGACCAACTATTTCCTTTGTGTGAAAAGTTAAATATAGGCATCATTGCAAGAGTGCCTTTTGACGAGGGCACACTTACGGGAACATTGAAAAAAGATACAGTCTTTCCTGCTGATGACTGGAGAAGTACTTATTTTGTTCCGGAAAATTTAATTCCAAGTGTAGAGCGTGCAGATAAATTAAAGCCGCTTGTTCCTTCCGGTATGACCATGCCGGAAATGGCGCTGAGATTTATATTGGGTAACAAACACGTATCTACCGCTATTCCGGGTATGAGAAAAAGTCCGCATGTGAAATCCAATCTTGGAGCGAGTGATGGAAAGGGTCTGAGCAAAGACCTGCTGAATATTTTAAAAGGTCATAGGTGGGACAGGGTTCCAACCTCCTGGTCACAATAGATTATTATTGATGCTAAATAAAAAATCTGGAGTGTAAGAACGCTGTTGATCACGTTCCTGTACTCCAGATTTTTTTATATTATAAAAAAATCCTGAATACAATTAACCTACCGAATTTTTTTGCCTACCTGATTAATGATGAGGATGTGGCTGGTGGTGATGATATTTTATTGCGCTGTTTTGATAAGTTGGGCATAAGTGCTGGGTGCATGAGAAGATCCCCATTACAGCTACTACGATTAGTAAAATTTTGATTTTCATATTTTTTCCGGGTTAAGAATTTGAATTCAATATAAATAAAAAAATATAGTTAAAAAGGCTTTTGGGTTTAGAATTTCCTTGATCTTTTTTTGTAATATCCTATATAATACGATTTTTAGGATCATTTGGTTATCATGAAATTTAATTTAAATGTTTATAAAAAATTACCTTATATTTTTTTAATAAAATATACAATTTAATCTATAAATGGTATTTTTTATTAAAAAATATCAACTTTTAATAATTTTATTACATCAATATCTCATGAGATGGAAACACTAAAAAATTATGTCTAAAAATAACAAAAAGAACCGCGATGGTATTGTGTATTCAACGGATCCCGGGTTTGAATACACTTACAATGATCCTAAAGAAAGTTCTACGCTTCCTCCTCAACAGCAGAGCTTAAAGGTTTTACTGGATAAAAAGCTTCGGGCAGGCAAACAAGTTACCCTTGTAACGGGTTTTACCGGTACGACAGAGGACCTTGAGAAACTGGGAAAAGAACTTAAATCGAAATGTGGCGTCGGTGGTTCTGTAAAAGACGGTGAAATAATCATACAGGGAGATTTTACAGAAAGAGTACTTAAGATTCTGATTGAAAAAGGATATAAAGCCAAAAAATCAGGCGGTTAATTATACTTTTTGCAAATGGGTAAAGCTTTACACATTAGTTGTTCTGATTGCCATAATGAAGATTGTGTTTTTTCTAAATCTTTGAGTACGGAAGGAATAAAAAGATTTGAGCAATCTAAAAACTCTGTAAAGTATAGCAAAGGTCAGTTTATTTTTCTCGAAGGAAGTGTCTCTTCAAATATTTTTTGCATTTATCAGGGGAAAGTAAAAGTAATAAGGCAAAATCCGGATGGCAGGGAGCAAATTGTTTACCTGGCAAAACCCGGCGATGTACTGGCCCTGAAAGATAATATGACCGGCAATGAATTCACTACCTCTGCCTGTGTCATGGAAGATGCTGTCATCTGCAATATCCCGAAAAATATTTTTCACGAGCTTATAGATGAAAACCCGCTTCTATATAAGGGAATCAATAATCATTTATGCAGGGTATTGAATCTGATGGAAGGCAAGGTGATTAATTTTTCCCTGAGGTCTGTAAGAGAAAGAGTAGCCATCAATATTCTGAACCTTAATGAAGATTTCGGCATCATGAAAGATAATGAAATAGTAATAGACGTTTCTCTTTCCCGCGAAGACATGGCCGGCATGGTAGGCACTGCTACTGAAACCGTAATCCGGGTCTTGTCCGATTTTAAAAAAGAAGGTATGGTAGATTTTGTGGGTAAAAAAATGACCATCACCAATTTACAGAACCTGAGGAAAGTTGCGGCTTTCTGAAATGCTCACGATAAAATCTCGCCTTATTCAAACAAAAAATTGCTTTTTTAATTATTAGAATTGGAAATAAAATGTTTTTAATTTATGGAAAAAGTAAATGATATTTTAAAGAGCATTATCGGGGTGCTTATAGTCCTGTCTTTTGTAATGGCTTTTTCATCCTGCGAAAAGAAAACTGAAACAAATAATAACCAGGATACCTTAAAGCAGAATTCATCCGGAACCAAACAGGAAGTAAAAGAAGACATAAGCGACTGGAGGGCTAAAGCCAAAGAGGAAAGCAAAGAAATTGAAGCCAAACTCGAAGTCCTGAAAGAAAAGGCAAAATCAAAAAGCGGAAAAGCCAAAGAAGATATCAATCAGCAAATTGATAAGCTGAACCAGGAAAGAAAAGATCTTGTTTCAGACAGCACCGGCGATCAGGCAAAAGAGAAATGGGAAAAGTTTAAGGATAAAGTTAAAAATGCAGCCGACAGCCTGGATAAAAAAATATAATCAGACTTAGACTTTTTGCTTTAATATCCGCTGCAGATCTTCCAGGGTATCTATTCCATAGCTTTCATATTCAGTGATAGCTATTTTTATTTTATAGCCATGCTCTATCCATCTCAATTGTTCCAGCGCCTCTGCTTTTTCGAGTGGCGAGACAGGCAGTAAGGTTATTCGGGAAAGTATATCTGTGCGGTATGCATAGATTCCTATATGTTTATAAAATTCATGATAGTTCAGCCACTCTTCATTTTTTATACCTCTGAGATAGGGGATTGTCTGCCTGCTGAAATAGATCGCTTCTTTATTTTTATTGAAAATTACTTTAGGGGTATTAGGGTTAAATAAAGTCTCTGTGTCTGTAATTTTTTTTATAAGCGTTGCAAGTTCTGTTTTCTCCGCGAGACATCCTGCCAGCAGATCAATTTGTCCGGGTTGTATAAAAGGTTCATCGCCCTGAATGTTGATCACATAGTCAAAACTTCCTTCTGTTTTTTGTAAAGCTTCAAAGCATCTGTCTGTTCCGCTCTGATGGCTGTCAGAAGTCATCACCACTTCACCTCCGAATTTTTTTACATGATCAGAAATGAGCTCATGATCGGTTGCTACAAGCACTTTTTTCAGCGATGAAGATTTTGATGCCTGCTCATATACTCTTTGAATCATGGACTTGCCATTGATATCTGCCAGGGCCTTGGCAGGAAACCGGGTGGAGGCGTAACGGGCAGGAATAATTCCGAGGATTTTCATTTCTTGGTTATTTGGTAGTAAAGTTATAAGGTTTGGCGAATTAACTTTTTAACTTTTGAACCTTTCAACTTTATAACTCATTATTATTTTTTCTTTACTTTCAGTGAGGTAGTGGACTCTTCTATTACAATAACTTCTGACCCTTGCTCAATAAATTCATTCCTGGAATAAGCGTCATACAATACTTCATTGATCATTACTTTTCCGGATGGCCTGAGTACGGTATAGGCGGTTCCTGTTTTTCCCAGCATTGATTCTTTGAGGAATGAAGAAGTATAACCGTCTTTACTTTCGAGTTTATCCTGCAGCGTAAGTTTTCTGAATGATTTATAATCCAGCAGTTTACTGGCACCTATAAAAAACAGCATGGTGCCTCCGACCATGGCGACAAAGAGTACCAGCAATGCCTGCACCAGGGAATCTGTACTTACCATAGAGAAATCAAAATAATCGTTGTTCAGCATTACCAGCGTGAGGCCGGCTACAGCGCAGAGAGCTCCAACGATACCTGCTATTCCTCCCGGCAATACAAATATCTCCAGTATGACCAATGCTACACCAAACAGGAATAAAAGTATCTCCCAGTATTGTGCAAAGCCATGCAGGTAAGAGGGTACAAAATACAACAGGGCAGATACAATGGACACAATGATAGGCAATCCCAGTCCCGGAGCCTTCATTTCGAAATACAGTCCTGCAAGTATGAGAATGATTAATAGTATTCTGAGAAAAGGATTCAGAAAAAACAGTTCTACCTCATGCAAAAAGCTGAGCTTATACTTTACAAGCTCATAATTACTTATATTGTTTTTTTGTAAAACCTCCTGAATGGAGTTTGCTTTCCCGTCACAGAAGTCAAGCCTGATCGCTTCGGCGGTTGAAAGCGTTAATACTTTTCCCTCTCTGTAAATAGTATCGTTCCCGACATTTACACCTACCATGGCCGCAGCAATAGCTGTATCTCTTTTGTTGGCTTCAGCAGTAGCTCTCATTTTGGAGCGCATGTATGACTGGTATTTGTCTGACACTGCTTTTCCCTCCTGGTCCACTACGGTGGAAGCTCCGATAGTAGCGCCGTCAGACATGTAAATACTGTCACAGGCAATGGATATCAAGGCACCCGCAGAAGCGGCATTGGTATTGATGAATACCAGCACTGGTTTTGGAAATTGTAAAATGGCCATCCTGATCTTATCGGCATCATGCACTACGCCGCCATAAGTGTCCATATCTATGAGTACATACGTTGCTCCAGATTTTTTTGCTTCTTCCAGTCCAAGCTCTACATATCTGCTCATTCTGTAATCTATCATATCTCTTACCTGCAGCACAAATACTTTCTGTTTGTTCTGTGCTTTGGCATCGGGGCAGAAGAATGTGCCTGAAAAAGCTATAAAAATAAGCAGGTACTTTAACTTTATTTTTGGAAGATATCCCATAATAAATGAGCGTAAAGTTTTATTTTTGGATAATATTATAAATTGGATAAAAATTACAAATTATACCTTGTCAGGCCAACACAAATCCATTTTTTATTTTCCTCAGGATGCAATCATCTGGAAGCTTCGGATTGATGAAAATTCTATGAGAATGGCATTAGAATTAAGGAAGGAAGAAAACAGGGAAGTCTCATTTTCCTGTATTCAGCTTTCTGATAAAAAAACTTTATGGCAGTGTGTTACGCTTCCTGAAAAATGGTGGGTGAGCATTACCGCTTTTGAAAAAGGTATGATCCTTGCTCATGGATATAAAGACCCACAGAATCCCGAACCGAAAGGTATATATGCACTGGATGAAAATGGAAAATTGCTCTGGGAAAATCAGCAATATAATTTTGTCGCAAGCGATGATGATTTCCTGGTGGTGGCTGATATCACGGAAGAAAACAAGTATAAGAGGCTGAACCCGAAGACAGGAAAAGAAATGGGAGTATTTGATGAACCCGTTAAAATCTTCAGGCCACGTAATCCCACGATACATTCAAATCATTACTCGGCAGAGAATATTTATTTCAGCAGGCTGTCATCCTTTATTTTGACCTTTACAGGCAAGACGGCAGAAGCCTCTGTAGAATATTTAGAGCATAAAGAGAAAATAATAATTTCTTTTTATGCAAAGGAATCTGAAAAATTGGTAAATTATTTGTTGGTAATAAACCAGGAAGGTACAGAGGAGTTTAAGGAGGTAATTAATGAAGACGGAAAGGGCATAGCTTTGGAGTCATTTTTTGTCTTTAATGATTTGCTGATATTCATAAAAAATAAAAAAGAATTAGTTATCATTGAATTATAAAACTATTAGTATGAAGCTTAAGATATGCACCGGAATTCTGATATTTATTTGCCTTAATTCCTTTGCCGGGATAAAGGACTCTGTCGGGATTGAAAAAAAGGATGGGAAGACTTTTATACTTCACAAAATAGAGGCTAAAGAAACACTTTATTCCCTCGCTAAAAGATACAAGGTAAGTGTAGATGAAATCAAAGCTGCTAACCCTGAGCTTACTGCAGATCTGAAAATCGGACAAAGTATATTCATCCCTTATAAATCTTCTAAAACCCATACTGTAGCTGCAAAAGAAACATTATATTCTATCTCTAAAAAATATGGGGTGAGTGTAGATGCAATCAAAGCGGCAAATCCGGATGCTTCCAAAGGAGAATTATCTATCGGGCAGGTGCTGACTATTCCGGGGGCAGAGACAGTCGTTACGGACAACAATACAAAACCCTTGCCTGCTACCCATACGGTAGAAGCAAAAGAAACCTGGTATTCGATCAGTAAGAAATATGGTATGAAAGCGGAAGACCTGCAAAAAATAAATCCGGGTGTTGGTGATTTGAAGGTAGGACAGGTAATTAACATTTCCGGAGAAAATAAAACTGTAAATTCTACCACAGTTATTGACGATCCTTCCAAAAATACTGTGGAGAAACCGGTTGAAGTAACCAAGCCCGCTAAAGTAGTAACCGTGAAACCTGAAAATAATCTTCCTGTCGTATCTAATCTTAAGAAGGATGCTTATACTAAAGTGAATGAATCGGGCTTTGTGGAATTGTACACGATTGAAACAGAATTTCATTATGCTCTCCATAAGACAGCTCCTGTCGGTACTATTATATATCTGGAAAATCCGGAGTCAGGACAAAAAGTGTATGTGCGTGTGATGGGTAAATTAACAGATGCTCCTTCAGGTGTCATCATGAGAATTTCTAAAAAAGCCTTTGATAAACTTTCCAAAGGAGAACCTAAAGTAAAAGTTTCTGCATCGTACATCCCTTAAAAAATAAAACATATGAAAAATATATTTGTCAAAATAACGCTCCTGCTATGGGTTATGTGCTTTATTATTTCAGCTGAAGTAAAAGCAACGGATGACCTGCATACTTCCGGTGATACTGTCTATATTGTTAAAATAAAGACACACACCAATGTAAAAGTAGTAGAGTCAGCCAAGAAGCAATTGATGGCAAAATATCCCGATAAAAAATTTCTTATGCAGGTGCAGCCTCCTAACTATACACTTTCAGTAGGATATTTTAAAACCCAGGCAGAAGCAGAAGAGTTTAAAAAATTGGTGGAGAAAGATTACCCGGGTTGCGCAGTGCTGCCTTACGAACAGAAAAAATAAAACTCAAAATTCCAGCTTCCAGGCTCCAAATCTCAAAAAACAAATGCTTTGAGATTTGGAGTCTGGAGCTTATTGTGCCTCATTGAATAAAAAAGAAAAAATATCCAGCCTTAAGTCTTTTCTCGAAGAAAAATATCTTCAATACAACAAACCATCTTTTATTCCCAGTGATCCGGTTTCAATTCCGCACCTGTTTAAAAAAAAGCAGGACATTGAAATTATGGGATTGTGGGCGGCAGTATTAGCCTGGGGACAAAGGGTGACCATCATCAATAAATGCAGGGAGTTGATTGAACTTATGGGCAATTCTCCTCATGATTTTATATTGAATCATAAGGAAAATGACCTGAAGAGATTCCTGCATTTTAAGCATAGAACTTTCAATGCTACCGACACCCTTTACTTCATTGAGTTTTTTAAGAACTACTACTCTAAGCATCAGTCACTGGAAAATGCTTTCCTGGAAAAAATGAATGCAGGAGATAAAAATATTGAAAATGGTCTTATAGGCTTTCATGAAATATTTTTTGCTCTGGAAGATTTTCCCGAAAGAACCAGGAAGCATATTTCTACTCCTTCCAGAAATTCTGCCTGTAAAAGATTGAACATGTTTTTGAGGTGGATGGTAAGAAAAGATGAGCATGGAGTTGATTTTGGAATATGGAAAAAAATAAAACCTGCTCAATTGATTTGTCCTTGCGATGTTCATGTAGAAAGGGTAGGGCGTAAGCTCGGACTCATTAAAAGAAAACAGATGGACTGGAAAACCGCAGTAGAACTTACCGGAAACCTTCGTCTGCTCGATCCTGATGACCCGGTAAAATATGACTTCGCCTTATTCGGTCTGGGCGTAGAAAAGGAATTTTAAATTCTGAATTTTAAATTTTAAATTAGATTCTAAAAATAATCTCACTACTCAATACTCACTACTCATAACTCGGTACTAATACATGGCAGGCCATAGCAGGTGGGCAAACATCAAAAGAAAAAAAGGCACTCTTGATGCCAGGAGAGGAAAAATATTTACCAAGCTGGTGAAAGAAATTACCATTGCCTCACGTCTTGGTGGCCCCGATCCTGATTCCAATTCCAGGTTGAGGCTAGCCATACAGAATGCGCGTGGCGCCAATGTTTCCAAAGATACCATTGAGCGTGCCATAAAAAAAGGATCGGGCAATGATGGGACAGTATATACAGAAATATCTTATGAGGGATATGCAGCGCATGGAGTTCCTGTATTTATAGAATGCACTACCGATAATTTAAACAGAACTGTTCAGAATGTTCGGGTGGCATTCAGCAAGTGTGGCGGGAATCTGGGAACCAATGGCTCACTGGAATTTATTTTTACCAGAAAAGGAGTTTTTACTTTTCCTAAACCTGGAGACCTCGATGAAGAAAATTTCACCCTGGATATGATCGATGCTGGCGCCGATGAAGTGGAGTTTGAAGAAGGTTATGTAACAGTAACCTGTTCCTTACAGCATTTCGGAAGCATTCAGAAAGCGCTCGAAGAAAAGAGCATTGAACCAGAAAGCGCAGGCCTGCAAAGAATACCAAACACCTATGTAAAGCTTGGTAATGAAGAGTTGCAAAAAGTAATGAAGCTGATAGAAATGCTGGAAGACGATGATGATGTGCAGAAGGTTTATCACAATATTGAACTGAGTGAAGAGCAGGTATCTTTATTATAGTCTATAGCCCATAGCTTCGGCTTAGTATAAATTCCCGACGAAAAACTTATCCCTGGAGTTTCATTTATTACCTTCTTTATTTAATGACCGGCTTTAACAAAAGCATTTAGGCTGGGTTAATATATTAAAGATATAACGCAATGAACGAATCACATATAAGACCTACCAGATCTATGATGGGCGACAAAGTAAGAAGCACCGACGGATTTGATCTTGGGGAAATAAAAGAGCTGCTGATGGATAGTCAGACAGGAAGAGTGGAATATGCCGTATTATCCTTTGGAGGGTTTATGGGAGTTGGCAATAAAAATATAGCTGTCCCTTTTGAGTCTTTGATATTTCATGAGGCCGACAAATGTTTTGAGCTGAATGTGGATAAGGAGGTGCTGGAAAATGCATCTACACAGATTGAGTATATGGGCAAATCTTATTATATATATTAATTGAAGAGATATCCACCAAAGAGCATGGTGGATATCTCTTTTTAAGAAAATCCACCCCTCTTTTGTAATAATTCTGTAAAAAAAAGATATTTGACAGAATTTGTGTCACTTATTGAGAGATGAAAGCAGAAAAAGTTTATAACCGCTTCTTAAAAACAGCCAAATATTTATTAAAAGAATTAGACTACTATGGCGAAAATCAGTTTCGCCAGAAAATTGAGAACCAGTGGACTATCGGAGAATTTTACGACTATCTTTTAAGCACAACCACTAATTACTACATCCCCCAGGTTAAAAAATCTCTCGACACCAAAACAGGTAATGAAGAAGGAAAGAAAAAAACCAAAGGCAAGATTATATTCTGGTACCAACGTTATCCAGCTATCTTCAAATATAAAGATGTGGTGAATTACAAGCCGGTGCAGCCTGAAAGTGCAGAAAAAGTTAAAGACAACTTTTACAGATTTATAAAAATCATGAATCGCACGGCAGAAGATATTGACAAATCTTCGTCTGCTTCAAAAGCAGAACATGAAGATTTTGGGATGCTGACTGCCTTGGAATGGTACCAGCTGATTGAAATGAACTTCAGGCATCAATTGAAAATCAAGCATGAGATTGACAGAGTCATCAGGAATGTATCTTTCGATGATGAATAATTGTTGTCTGGTTTTAGGCTTAACTTTTACTTCCGGTTATCTTTCTTAGTCATATTGCGTATATATATTTTTCATTTGTTAACCGAATAAGCCTATGAAAAATATGAAGAATTTAGTCTTAGCACCTCTTTTTATTTTTTCTTTGTAGCTTTTTAGCGAGGGATGTCCCGTGCATGTATTGTCAAACATAAATTTTTGCAGAGATTTATCTCCTGGTTATTCTTCTGAAATAATCCATTTCGAGCTTTCTATCCTTAACCCTTCTTTTCAACTCAGGATATTTCTTAAAAAGCACAAACGCAAATAATATAAGCAATAATCCAAGTACCATAATTCTAATTGATGTTCCTACCTACTTATCAGACATAAACTGTACCAAATATGTTGCCTTGCTTTATACAAAACGCCACCCTTATTATTTAATTGTTTAAAAATAATGTTATGCCTCCTTTTGACTCAAATTGAGCCATTTTGCTTGTATTATTTTTGATAAGTAAAAAAGTAAATAACGAATAACATTTTTTGAGCAGCCGCAGTTGATATAATAGAACGCAGGTTGTTGTTGGATTGAGGGGCTGATGTGATTTGGAAGAGGTAAAAGGTGTGACGTTGGCTTGAAGGGTTGATTGAGAAAGAGATAACTTGCTATTAAGATAAACAAACAAAGGGTGGTCCTGTAAGGCCACCCTTTTCAATTTTAAGCCCCGCCGAATTAAATTGAAATAATTATTTTTTTCGTAGGGGGATAACAATTTTTAAACTGCCGCAGTTGATATAATAGAACGCAGGTTGTTGTTGGATTGAGGGGCTGATGTGATTTGGTAGAAGGGAGAAAAGTGAGGTTGGCTGTAGGGTTGATTTGAAGAAGAGATAACTTGCTATTCAGATAAACAAACAAAAGGGTGGTCCTGTAAGGCCACCCTTTTTCATTTACCGTACTGTATTTGGGATTTCTGATATAAGTATCTAAATTATAGATATTTTTTTCGAATATGAAATTCATAGAAAAACTGGTTATTCTCAAAGTAAGGATAATATTTTTTACTTTCTTAATGATTATTTCCTTTTCAGGTTTTGCGCAAACACAAAAGCCCGTTATTCCCTCCAATTTATACGGAATAAGAAATCCGGAAGCAGAAACTGATAAATATTGCGGACAATGTGCGACTGTTATGGAAACCATGCCTGCTGAAGTGGGAATGGGTTTTGTAGTAGATGATAAAAAAGATGTGTATTTCGTTTTTACCGATGTAGATTATTTTAACAAATTATTTACAACTCCTTTCGATGGCATCGCGGTAGACATAGTTTCCAAAGATCAGTATGCATGCGGATCTGATAACAAATATTCTGGCTCCTGGCTTTATAAAGGATATCTTACCAAGCCTGTCTTTCAGCCTGAACTGAAAGCAAAAAAAGAAGTAGACAAAGACGGATGGGTGCGTGTGAAATTATTTCAGCTTCCTGCCTATTATCATAAAAAGGAAATAGAACTCAACCTTATCATATTAAAGAATAAATATTTTTGCTGGTATAATACCTTTTACAACCTGGAATCCGGTAAGTGGGGACTCCTGGATACGGGCATGTATATGGATACGCTTACCGAAGAAACATTAAAAGAGAAATCAAATCTTCTCGGTAAAAGACTGAAATTTGAAATCCCTTTTGCGAAAGACAAATATGAGTATGCAGCTAAAGATATAAAACCACTATACGATTCTTTAAAGCTTACCAATTTTGATATCCTCTCTATCAGTATCCGTGCATTTTCATCCGTAGAAGGAACTACTGAAAGAAATCTTGAACTACAGAAAAAACGGGCAGAAAGTATAGTGAAAGCGCTTCAGTCTCTTCAATCGGTGCAGTTTGATAGTGTGAAAAAAGAAATAATTGCTATGGAGAACTGGCCTGAATTTTATGAAGACATTATTGAAGGCAGGTACAGTTATATGAATGATCTTACTAAAGAAGAAATAAAACAAAAGTTAAATACAGATAAAGCGCTCAGCTCTTCTCTCGAACCCATATTGAAAAAGCACCGGAAAGCAATTATTATTCTCGAACTGGAACCCAAAAGTTTATTTAAAGATAAAGACCCGGCAAAGCTTAAAGCAGCCTTTGATCAGTCCATCGCCAATAAGAATATCAGTGAAGCGCTTATTTTACAAAGAGAAATATTCAAAAGAATATTGTACAACGAAGTTCCTGAAAATTACCTGGCACAGCTCGAAGTGCCGGCACAGGTAGAATTTGGTTTGCTAAATCAATGTCGTTTACTTAAGCTCATAATCGTTTGTAGTTCATGTGATACTGTTTTTTTGGTTTATGATTTCGCG
>JAIERY010000067.1 GCA_019746425.1 Cytophagaceae bacterium | reverse complement strand
AAAGAAAACAACTACGATAGTAGTAATAGTGGTCTAAAGAAAGGGGAGTACAATAGTCTTCATGGCTCATTCCCATAGCTTAATATCTTTGTAGCGCACTAATCAAAATTCATCATAGGTATAATCCAGGCTCATATTTTTAGCCTCTATTTGCAGGTCCATACCTTCTATTTCCTGCCTTAATTTTTCTTTAAAAACCAGATTTTTTTCACAGGTTAATTTCAAATAGGTGAGTTTTCGGCGGAGTACCAGTTCCTCCAATAGAAGCTTTTCTAGCTTTTTTTCAGGAATTTCCATAGCTTTATGGTTTTTATTAACAAAAATAATTCCTTATTTTAACAAATCAGTTAACTTGAAAGCAACTTCAAGTTTTAAAATATCAACTCATAGTTACTTTTATATTCTGTTATTTATGACAACCTTAGGCACAAAAATTAGAAAATTGAGAGAATTGAAAAATCTGAAACAGGAAGACATGGCAGATAAATTGGGTATAAGCGTAACAGCCTATGGGAAAATGGAAAGGGATGAGACTGATATTAGTATGGAGAGATTAGATCAAATCGCCAAGGCTTTAGATTTATCTGTCCAGGATATTCTTGCTTTTGATGAAAAGGTCTTATTTAATTTTCTAAGTACTGCTTCTCAATGTGGATATAATTATTCAATAAATAATTATGGCATCAATGATAATGAAAGAAAGCTTTATGAAGACAATATTAATTTGCTAAAGGATAAAATTCTGAGCTTAGAAAAAGCGCTTGAATCCTTAAATCAAGAGAATGAAAAACTCAAATCTAACAGTAAATAAAGTAAAAGGGACAAGATAAAAACTTGTCCCTTTTTTTTGTACCGTATCAAGGATTCTCCATTTTTAACACGTTGCTTAATGGTATTCGTTTTTTCACTGATCGCTATCTTTATTGGATATATAGTTTGGACAAAATGGACAAAAACTATTGACCAGAAAACAGGTGAAACAAAAATCAGCTATAAAAACCATTGTTGGAATTGCAACGCTGGCATAAGTTCTATCAGCAATTATAAATGCCCAGAATGTAATTATTTTAAATGCTCAGCCTGCGGAAAATGCCTTTGCGGAAAGATATATAGTTCTGATGAAAAACCGATCGGTTATAAATGGCAGAAAACCGGAGAATATTCCAAGGGTAACCATGAGAGCTACAAATCAAAAAAATGTAATGATTGCGGAAAGCAGATTGCTGCTGAATATTCCAAATGCTACGAATGCAACAGGAAATATAACTCCTACAACAAGTGTATTGACTGCGGAATAAAAATTGAACATCAATATAAGAAATGCTTCAATTGTAACCGGAAGGGCGAATCCTCCCGGCGATACAAAAGAAAATATTGAGAGGATAAATTTCCGTTTAAATCCGAGATATACTACATTGCTGAAAATTGCCAAATCTTTTGATATGACGCTTTTCAGAGCTTTTTAAGGAAGGGGTTGATTAATTACTATTCTTGTACTTTTGAAGCCATTGCAAAGCCTTATTCTTTTCCTTGAAAAACTCAAATTTAACTTTGGGCCTGTTTAAAACTAAGAATAGCTTTGCTCCTAAAAAGGCAATTGGGTTATGTATTAGTAATGCAGAAGCCTTTATATCGCTTAAAGATTCGGTTCCTGCAAAATATTCTCTGCTTTCCCTATCCATGTATAAACCCCTATTGGTATCCACAAAAAGGGGCATTCTTGCACCTTTAGAAACCTTCTTTAATCGATCTTGAACGATCATTTTCGCAATATTTAAGTCAATTTTTACTAAATTAGATTTAAAGCATTGCATAATAATTTCATCCTCTATCCAATATTCGACGTATTCATTTTCAAAAAAATCGGTCTTCATAGCTGGTTTTAAGGATTTAATTCAAGTTTTTATAATGCTCAAGCCATTTTATTGCTTTGGCTTTAGTTCTGAAGAGTTCAATGTTTGCTTTAGGCTTATTGATGGATAAAAATAATTTACCAAGAATCAAAGCTACATAACTATGCAACAGAAATGCAGAAGCGCTGACAAGCTGAACAGATTTCTCACCTGCAAAATATTCTCTGGCTTCTTTGTCAGCAGCTTTAACATTAGCAAGATCAATATACAATGGCATCGTAATTCCTTTATTAATTTTCAAACGATCTGCCACAATTTCTTTAGCCATAGCAAGGCTAATCCTGGTTATTTCCGGCTTGAATATTTCTATTATAATTCCGCCTTCAATCCAAAATTCGACATAATTATTTTCAAGATAAGATTCCCTGATTTCCTGCATTTTTTGCATAGATATGTCTTGTTTTAATATTTTAATTAATACAAAAAGCTAGTTAACTCAATGCCCCAATGAGTAATCACTTAAACCCTAATATATGAAAAATTCAACAATTAATCTCATTCACGAGAGTATTACGAATTTGAAACGAGAAGGAATCGCTCATCTCGTTACCGAAGATCAAAGTTATGATGGAAGAATCATTACGCTGAATGGTCAGCCACAAATTAACTTTGGACTTTGCAGTTATCTAGGTCTTGAGATAGACCAACGCTTAAAGGATGCTGCCATAGATGCCATCAATAGATATGGAATTCATTACTCCTGTTCGAGAGCTTACGTTTCGACAACGCCTTTCACAGAACTTGAAAGTTTAATTACGAAAATTTTCGATGCTCCGATAGTCCTTTCTACTTCTTTATCATTAGGCCATCACGCAGTAATGCCCGTTGTGGTAGATGATGAAGATGCTGTCATCATGGATCAGCAGGTACATACAAGCGTTCAGGATGCCGCTTTAAAATTAAAAGGCAGAGGTGTAACTGTTACCATCGTACGGCATAATGATTTGGAGGAGCTAAAGAGAAAAACAGAAGAGCTATCAGCAACACATAAAAAGGTTTGGTATATGATAGACGGGGTTTATTCTATGTACGGGGACTTTGCTCCTATACAAGCTATAGTCGATTTAATGAATACTTATAAAAAACTTCATTTATATGCAGATGATGCTCATGGAATGGGTTGGATTGGTGAAAAAGGGAAAGGCTATATTTTAAGCCAGGTTCCCCTTCATCCAAAAATGGTTTTGGCAACATCACTCAATAAAGCCTTTGGAGCAGGTGGAGGAGTATTTATCTTTCCTGATAAGGAACTTTGTCAAAAAGTGAGAAATTGTGGAGCTGCATTTATCTTTTCAGCTCCTCATGCAATGCCAGTACTCGGAGCCGCCATTGCTTCGGCAAAAATATTTCTTTCAGAAGAAATATATGAGCTTCAGATGGCTTTGGCTGAAAAGGTAAAGTATTGCCAGACCTTATTAGAAAAGAATAATCTGCCCGTTATTTCTAATCCTGAAACTCCCATATTTTTTGTCGGCGTGGGATTAGTAAGGGTAGGTTATAATTTAGTACGCAGAATATTTAATGATGGATGCTACGTAAATATATGCACTTTCCCGGCAGTTCCCGAAGCCTGCACAGGTATCCGGTTTACTATCACTCTGCATCATACTATGAAGGATATAGAGAAGCTTGTGGAAAGCATAGCGAGGAACTATCCTATAGCATTAAAGGAAGAGGGACGAAACCTTAATGATGTTTACAGAGCATTCAGACGGGTTGCCGACTTCAAAGTAAAATTAAGTCATCTTGTTCTTCCAGAAGAAGTAAGTAATAACGGTAATAATAATTATTCGGTGCAACACGAAACCACGATCCATAATATTGATAGAAAATTATGGGATTCAGTAATGGCCGATAAAGGCACTTTTGATTGGGAGGGATTAAAGCTTTTAGAAGAAGCCTTTAAAGATAACCATGAGCCGGAGAACAATTGGGATTTTCATTATTATATTATTAAAGATCAGTTTAACAAACCCGTCTTAGCCACTTTTTTTACGCTGGCAATCTGTAAAGATGATATGCTGGCCCCGGCTAAAGTTTCACGATCCATTGAGAAGACAAGAATAAAAAATAAACACTACCTAACATCCTTGACTTTTATGATGGGTTCTTTGATTACAGAAGGACAGCATCTTTACATTGATCGTTCACAACCTGATTGGAAAAAAATATTAATGATGATGCTTGATTCTGCCTGGAAAGATCAGGAAAGATTAAATGCGACAAAACTATTTATCAGGGATTTTGAGGCTAGCGATACAGACCTTTATGATTTCTTTATTTCACAGGGATTTATTAAGATAAGTTTTCCTGAAACTCACATAGTTGATAATTCCCCTTGGGAGAATAAGGAAACTTATTTAAGTCAGCTTAAAAGCGATAAGCGTTATTATATCAATCGCAAAGCGGTTTCCTGTGAAAAGTTTTATGAAGTGAATATTATTAATAATCCTTCGGATAAACAGATTGACCATTTTTACAGCTTATACAAAAATGTAGCCAAGAAAAACTTTGAGGTAACCGGATTTCTAATGCCTAAAAAACTTTTCAGAGAAATGGCCAAAACAAATAATTGGGAATTTATTGAACTTAGACTAAAACCTGAGTATGATAGCAGAATAGAAAGACCGGCTGTTGGAGTGGCAATGAATTACAAAAACAAGGGTAACTATTGCTTTCTATTGACAGGAATGGATTATAACTTTTTGGAAGAATATAATTTATATCCTCAGATATTATGGCAGATTACCAGCAGGGCAAATCAATTAGGTTTGAAACAAACATTCCTTGGATTTACAGCTTCCCAGACAAAAAGAAAATTTGGAGCAAAGCCTGTAGAGAAGGTTGCCTTTATACAGATGAAGGATAGCTTTAACATGCAGCTTATTGAAATTATGGCCAAAGAAACAGTTTAAATAAAAAAGCGGCTGTCTTCACCAGCCGCTTTTAATTTTTCTAACTAAAATTTTACTTTATAATTCGCTTTTTGATAACTTGATAATATAAATCAGGGTTTCTATTTTCCCTAATGTGTTACTGATGGTAACATCCATCTTAGCAGGAATATTTTTTCCTTTCCATTTAAAATTAATTTCAATATCTCGCATAGAAGAGTCTTTGTCTTTAATACAATTTTCTACAATAGTAAAGTCAGAAAATAGAATATTAATGCTTTGGTCAGCAAGAGACTTATCGTTAAAATTAGTTAGTCCTGCATTGCCAGAATTAGCAAAATAAATAAAGCCTTCAGGATTAGTAATAACAAGAAGTGTATCTTTCAAATTAATGGAATCAAAAAGGTCATGTAAAATCTTTTTCTTGATAACGTCTGATTGAAATTCTTCATTTAAAATGTTTATACCATTGATAATGAAATTTACAAAATTGTCTCCGTCTTCATAATAGGATAGTCTTTTACTAAAATCAAAGCCCGCCATTGCTGCAAATATATCTGAAAATTTATTATATATATCGTCGTGTTTGCCCAATAGAAAATCTACCTGTTCAAGAATCTGGAAAAGGTCTTCTTTTTTTTCCTTATTAAGATCACCTTCTTCTTTAAGAAGAGTTTTGGCTTCTGACAGTAAAGCCTGTAATTGAAGGTCGGGGTTTAAATTGTTTAAATAATTCATAGACATAATTTTTTGAGCTGGTTTTTTTGAATCATATTATTTAAACTGGCCAAGCCACTTTAAAGCTTCTTTTTTATCTGAAAAAATCTTAGAGGATAAGGCTGGTCTGTTAATTTGTAAAAACATTTCCCACAAAAATTTTTCATTGTGGGTAGTTGCGAAGTAGGCGGCAGCCGATAGGTTTTTTATCCCATTTTCACTTGCAAAATATTCTCTTGCTTCCCTTGTAATGTATTTAAGATTGCTTATGTCTGCAAAGAAGGGATAAACTTTTCCATTGGTAAACTTGATTCTATCTGAAATTATCACTTTTGCTACTTCCTCTGTTATCTCTAAAAATGGAATAAACATACAATACAAAACATCTTCTTTGATTTCCATTTTACAATAATCATTCTCAAAATAATTAATGTTATTGATTGTAAGAAGATGGTTCATGATTTTATATTTTAGGTATATAAAATTGTTACAATAACTTAGCTATATACAAGTAGCCATCTTTTTGATCTAGTTTATTATATATTTCTTTAACTGAAAGGCTTACGTTAAAGGAGCGATCAAAATAAGTAATCTTGACGGTAATATCTTCAAACGAATTAGATTTAGGATTAAGAATTCCAAATTGAGTCTGACTTTCAAAAATATTTGCAATTCTTAACTTAAGGATATATTCTTTTGTTTTTCCTAAAATTTTATAGGTTAATGAATTGGCAAATTTAATTGTCCCTTCCTTATCGGTAATGATTGCTATGTGAGGTATATATTCCAAGGAAGCTTCCAGATATTGTTTTTTTACAACATTAACTTTAAGCTCTTCGACTATCGCATTAATGCTCGTACCCAAATGAGAGAATATATTTTTCCTGTTGGGCACATCTATTCTTTGTGTAAAATCCCCAATTGCAATGGCGGTGAATACTTTATGAATTTCTTCAAATTTATAATTCAATTCTTCTGAATCAGTTTTTAAACTGATTACTGTTCGCAACGCCTTATAAAAATCTGCTTTTTCACTAGAGATGTTTTCATCTGAGAGCAAGTTTTCCAGTTCAAGTTCTATTCTTTGAAGTTCAGTATACATATTTTCAGGGGATCGTTCCATTAATGAAAAAATTAAGTGAATAACTGGGGTTTCGTATACAAGTATAGCTTTTTATACGATGATTTGAAAGATTAAGTCGATAAAATGCAATGAATTGTAATAATCTAATTCATATTTCCCTTAATTTTGAATTAAATTGATAGTGCTTTTGGACTAATTCCGAAAATTTAATTTTAAAGAATTTTAAATTTTTAGTCTCAGTTAAGCATTTTATAAAAACCAGCTATTTCATGAATAAACTTAATACAGCTCTTCTCATTGATGATGATCCTATCAATAATTTCCTAAGTTATGCTGTCTTAGTCAGAGCTAAAATTGTAAAAGACATTCAAATTGAAGGCAATGGAGAAAATGCTTTAATCTTTTTGCAAAAATATTATGCTGATAACAGAAGTTTACCTGAACTAATTTTTCTTGATCTTGATATGCCTATAATGAATGGTTTGGAATTCTTAAAATCGTTTAATAAAGAATTCCATTTGTTAAAGGAAAAGACAACGATAATAATTTTAACCAATTTCGGCAATGAAAGAGAAAAAGTGGAAGCAGCAAAATTTGGGGTAAGCAATTTTGTTCTTAAACCATTAACCGGAGAGGTATTAAATAATCTTTTAGCAAATGTAATTAAGAAGTCAACCGCTAACAATTGTTGAGCGATCCCAACCCCTCCAATCTCTCTTAGATAAACTGTTTGGATAGTGCAGCAATAACTTCAGGCGTATCTTTAAAATATCTCTGAGTAACTGTTATGTCAGAATGTCCAAGAAGTTTGGAAAGTATTTCGATTCTACCGCCTCTAAGTATATAATGGGTTGCAAAGGTTCTTCTTCCTGTATGACTGGCAACCAACAGATATTTTGGAAGGGTTTCTTCAATCCGTGTAGTTCCTTCATATCTAACCAGCGCAATTTCCTCTCTTATTTCTGCCTTATTGCAAATTTCTTTGATTCTGATATTATACTTCTCTTTGGTAGGCAATGGGAAGCAGGAAGCGCATTGATCTTTATACTTTTCAAGCAACATCATTGCCTTGTCAGATACGGGAATATACACAGGCTGTTCTGTCTTGTGCATTACAACTCTGATGAGTCCTTCTTTAATGTTTAATGGCTTTAGAGTTTTTAAGTCTGAGGATCTTAAGCCCGTATAACATTGGAATAGAAATCCATCCCGGATTATTTCATCTGTCGGATCTAAATCCTTTAGTTCTTCTAAAACCTTAATCTCATCTTCAGTCAAGTAAATTTTATCCCCATAGCTTTTAGGAGCTTTAATAGTAAATAATTGCTCGTCAAATTCTTTCAGGAATTTATTCTTTTTCCCAAAGTTTAACAGGATCTTAAAGAGGTGCAGTTTATTTTTAATGGTATAGGGACTGTTCTTATTTGTCCTTAGAAATTTTTTATATCTCTCGACGGTTTCAGCATTGATATTTTCAAAGGCGATTTTATATCTTTCCTTTTCTTGAAACTTATCAATATCGGTTACAAACGCTTTGTAGGTGTATCCAGTCGATTTTTTATTATTGTCTTCTGCGTTTTTCAGAAACAGCTTTAATAAGGCGGCAAACGTTTTATCGGAATTGGCATTAGGATCTTGAGAGATCTGCTGTTTTACATATTCCAGTGTAGGAACGGTATTATTAAGAACCTTATAATCGCTGATTACCTTCTTTACGTGTCTTTCCAGACTTTCCAGTTCATTGTTTATAGTCTGGTAATCCTCAAAAGTAGATTTGACTTTCTGGTCGTCCTTGTTCCAATGAAATGTAGGCTTAATAACACGGCCTGTAGAAATTCTGAATTTTTTGCCTTTGTGTCCTACAACTAACAGAATAGCGGAAGTGGTTGTGTCCAAATAAAAATTGACTGTCATAATTTTTGATTAGCTTTACGGTTGTTAATATTTAACGTAAAATGATTGATTTACGGTAAATATACAGTCAATTTTAATACCAATTTTGAGTATAAGACAGGAGATATAAGGTATGCAAGAGAGGCTAATTTTTATTATAATGTACTGAAAATCAAATGACTTGTAAAGTAATTGATAATTATTTTACAAGTCATTTATAATAAAGTTTAAATTGAGAATTTAAAATTTAAAATTCATTAAAAACCGGTAAGTCCTTCATAAACTCATACTTCCCCTCCTCATGATTAATGCAGCAGCAGAAGTGATTCAAGCCATTGGTGATGGCGATGTACTTTGACTTTAAGGATGAATTATAAAGAGAAACCTGTTCGAAAGTTTTCTGGGAAACGGCCACATCTGCAGCCTTGCATTCTACCAGTAAAAATAAATTTCCATCCCTGTCAAAAACTTTAATATCGCTCCTTTTATTCATTTCATTATATTTAAGTCCGGATTCAAGCTTGATGAGCGATCGGGGGTATTTATAATGGGTAATCAGGAGGTTAACAAAGTGCTGCCTTACCCATTCTTCGGGCGTAAGAACGACAAACTTTTTACGAAGAATATCGAAAATTGAAGCTTTACCGTTATTTTCACGTATTGTATATTCAAAGGAAGGCAGGTTGAGCCTTTGCATACGAATATACAATTTAACTAATTAGAATTTTCTATGAAAACGAAAGATGAAATTGTTAAGGACTGGTTGCCAAGATATACAGGAACTGCTTTATCGGAATTTGGGGAGTATATCTTACTTACCAACTTTATCAATTATGTAGAGATGTTTGCGGAGAAGTTTTCCGTACCTATCAAAGGGAAAGACAAGCCTATGCAAACCGCCACTGCGAACAATATTACGATCATGAATTTTGGAATGGGCAGCGCTATGGCAGCGACTGCTATGGACTTACTTTCAGCGATCACACCTAAAGCCGCGCTGCTGTTAGGCAAATGTGGCGGACTGAAAAAGACAAAAATCGGGGACTTGATTTTACCAATAGCGGCTATACGCGGAGAAGGCACCAGCGATGATTACCTTCCTCCGGAAATTCCTGCTCTTCCCTCCTTCCGTCTGCAAAGAGCAGTATCTTCTATGATCAAAAAGCATGAGCTGGATTACTGGACAGGAACGGTTTATACAACCAATCGCAGGGTGTGGGAACATGATGATAAATTCAAAGAATACCTGAGAGATATAAGGACTATGGGGATTGATATGGAAACAGCTACCATTTTTGTGGTAGGTTTTATCAATGGAATCCCTCATGGAGCTTTACTTCTTGTTTCTGATAACCCAATGGATCCTGAAGGTGTGAAGACCGCCAAGAGCGACATCACGGTTACTCAGAAATTTGCAGCAAGGCATTTACAGATCGGGATTGATTCTCTGCTTGAACTGGAAAATTCAGGAGAGTCGGTGAAGCATTTGATTTACGAATGAAGAGCATAAAGCTTAAGGCGAAAAGCTTTATGCTCTTCGCTTTCAGCTCTTACTAAAAAATTTTAACCCTGCAATTCCAATAATAATAAGAAAAATAAAAAAGATTCTTATCAGCTCTTTTGACTCATTAAAGAGAATCATTCCAAGAATTACCGTACCTACTGCCCCCATACCCGTCCATATGGCATAGGCTGTACCAATAGGCAATGTCCTTACTGAAATACCCAGCAACACCATACTGATGATAAGAGTGATTACTGTAAAAATGCTTGGGTAAAGACGTGTGAATCCTTCAGAGTATTTCATTCCTATTGTCCACATCATTTCAAATATTCCTGCTACAAAAAGAATGATCCAGGCCCTGGTGATCTCTGACATGAATTATTCTTTGTTAGGTTCGTGAGTTAATTTTCTTTTCATCACAAAGATGATGGTATGATAAGCATCTGAATCTATATTGCCTGCATAGCCAACGATATTCAGATAAGGAAAGGATTCGTTATTCACCAATTCCCAACCCTGGCTGTTCATGGAATGCATCATATTGATAACGGGCTCTACGACTGCCTGTTTTTTGGTAATGGGAATTACTTCTTTTTTGATATGTCCATACCCGATCCCCAGGTTGTCTTTATCAAGCTTGCTGCAAGTGATAATGGCATATTCTTCGGTGCGCTGTGATTTCTTAATAGTTTCTGCAGCGGCAAAACTATTTTCAGGAAAGAAATTAATCACCAGGAAGAAAAATAAAATGATTACATCCCCGGAGGCAGCAATCAGAATTTTATTGGCAGACTTCATAAGCATAAAAATTTATTCAGCTTATAAAGTTAATTGTATTAATGCACTTTTACTATTTTTTTCGAATAGCTATACGTGTCCGCCTGAACCTGAACAATGTAAACACCTGGTGTCAGGTTATCTCCAATTGTTATTTTACCATTCTGTACTTCTTCTTTTTCAAAAACCACATTCCCGGCCAGGTCAGATATCCTTATCTTTACTTTACCTTCCGCATCTTTAACATGAATTTCTGTGGTGTTCTCAAATGGATTCGGAGCTATCTGTAGATCAGATGAAGCGCTTCTTTCC
Organism: Cytophagaceae bacterium; assembly: GCA_019746425.1. Lineage (GTDB taxonomy): Bacteria > Bacteroidota > Bacteroidia > Cytophagales > Cytophagaceae > JAIERY01. The sequence goes on along the minus strand of JAIERY010000067.1, from coordinate 7,917 downwards.
AGAGACACGATACCTGAATATGATTTCGTACCGTCCACATCTACCTGCGCTATTCTGTAAAATATTTTTCCTGCAGGAGCTGTATAATCTTTCGCAATGTAACTGATCATTGAATTACTATTCCCTGATCCTTTTACATTTGTTACCGCGTAAAAATGAATGCCATCTGAAGATCTTTCTATTTCGAAATGATCATTATTTAACTCGAAAGAAGTTGACCATGATACCAGTGCATAACTTCCTGCATCTTCGGCAGTGAGTTTTGCAAATGTTACCGGGAGCGCTCCGCATGAACCTATCTTGGCAATTACAGGCAATCTTCCGCAGGCAGAGCCGGCGGTAAATTGTATATTGGTAAAATACCTTGTTCCTCCTGTTAAAATTACAGAGTTCGTGCCTTCTGTATAGTTATATCCTGTAGTAGAATATCTTGGCGCTCCCGCACCCGCGGAAAAATATATTCTGTAAGTTCCTGCCGCAGCAAGCGCCGGAATAGCAGAGGTATTAATGGTAAGCTTATAAGGTGCGCCGTTGGCTATATTATCATAAGAAACAGGCGTTGTTGATCCGATGACAGCTCCTCCGCTTGTTTCAATTGTCACTACCAATCCGGTAACATCAGCCCACTCCTGTACATATACATCCACTGAAGTAATGGTTATACCTGCCACGTTGGTGGTGAAATCCATTTTCTTATTAGTGATAGTTCCGCTCCAGTCGGGTGCACCGAATGCCGCATTGCCACCTACTGAACTGCTGATGCCTGCTCCATCCTGCACATAATATGTGGTGGTGCTGGAGATAGAGGGAGAATAGCTTGTGCCAGTATTTACAGAAGCCCCTCCTGTAAGCGTAGTAAACCAGTAATAAGGCCCAGCTCCCAGGCCGGGGTTTGCAATAGATACTGGCACCGTACCAGCGGTAGCAGCACATGCGTCTACAGGAGTCGGAAGGCCCGACGTGAGCACTATATCATCAAACGTACTGGCACATCCGCCGACACTTGCAGTAAGCCTGTAAGTTCCTGCCTTTCTAACCGGTGTAAGAGATGAACTGGTTTCCCCTGCAATGGGAGTTCCTCCCAGTGACCATTGCCATGTAGTACTGCCCGGAAATCCAGCCAGGTTAGAAGGTGTTAAAGTATAGAATGAAGGATTACAAATATTTTTATCAGTACCTAATGCAGGGGTAGGTAAAGTACTGGTAATTATTACCTGATCAGTTTTCGTGCATGTCCCTTCTTTGATGATAACATCATAAGTTCCTGCAGCAGTAGCTGTGTATTGATTGGCTGTAGTAGAGTTTACATATCCTGCGATATCCACTCCATCTTTCTTCCAGGTGAAAGTTCTGGAAGGTGAATTGGTAGCAATGCCTGAATTTAAATTTACAGAAGCCACTCCGCACAGAGAAGCATCAGGGCCTAAGTTAGGATCACTGAAAGGACAGGCGCATGCGTTTACAGCAGCTTTCAATACAGGCAGCAAAGCGTAGGCATCATTTCTATCCTGGGATATTTCCCAGATCATCATACCAGGTGCTCCGCGAGTGCACATTGCCCAGTTAGTTTTAGCCTGAATAGTAGGTTTGGAGTCATAACAATGCCCGCCATTGATACCGTCTGCATCATTGAAATAAGTAGAAGGAGCCGGAGCAGACAGGTTAAAATATTCTATTCCACCGGTAGCGCATTTCCCATAGAAAGCAATACCTGCAACCATTTTGGAATAAGGTAAACCCTTGGCATTCCAGCCATCCATGCTCGCCTGCATAAAATCAAGACCGGTATGATTGGTGTAACAGCCAGGCGCATCGTAAGTCATGATGTTCCCATAATCCAGATAAGCGAATGCGGTGGAATTGATATTCACTGCATGGCCGGAGCTGCTGCATGGACCATTGAAAGATTCTCCTCCCAATGCGGCAGATAATTTATAAGTTGCACCCAGCTGCCCTTTGATCGCCTGAAGCATTAAAGTATAGTTTGCTGCATCTCCTGCACCCGGAAACTCCCAGTCAATATCTATACCGGCAAGTCCGTGCGTAGTACACATGCTAAGAGATGCATTGGCAAGCGTAGTTCTTCTCGTTGCATTGCCTGCTACTCCTGAAAAATTTCCCGATAATCCCCATCCTCCTATTGCCAGCCAAAGCCTTACTCCATTTGCCGTGCAATTTGCTTTTACTGCGTTGAATACAGACATATCTCCTACTCCTCCCGGACCAAGAATGGCAAGATTGCCATTGGCATCAAGATCCGCAAAGGCATAGATTACATCGGTAAGCTGGGTATAATTCACCGCATTGGCCTGGGCTACCGAGCGGTAGTATGGGAAATAACCTTTAACCATTTGACCATTCACCCTCAGAACCATCAGGGTGATAAAAATGAGGGTTAAAAGAATTAATTTCTTTGTCATGGATGATAGATTTAGGGACTTAATGAAAATCATATGGCTATTTTGTAACTGTATTTAATATACCATAGTAAATCTCTTTATAGTCCTACCATCCTAAAAAATGTGAATAAATCATTATTATTTAGAAGGAATCCTAGAGTGTCAAATCCTATTTTAATACCTAAAAAAATGGTTAATTATAAAAATTAAGCAGGATATGGCAGCAGGCGTACTATTAGATTACCTAAGAGTAAAAAAAGTTAAAAGAGGAAGATGTGGGAGAATGTTATTCAGGATCCATCCAGGAGACCTTTTGAACAGAACTATGTGATTGGTTTAATATATGTCCATACAGTTCAGGTCTTCTTGCCTGCTTGTATCTATACCCTCCGGCCTGCTGCAGTTTTTCAGCCGTACAGGTAGCTATTACAAAATCATTTTCAAAGGTCCTGCATTCAGCTATGATTTCACCGAATGGATCAAGTACCAGGGAGTTTCCATTCTTAAGCTGATCATCGTCCATGCCTATCGGATTTGTAAAGACTGCATAGATAGCATTATCGTAAGCACGTGCCGGCAACCATTTCATCAGCCATGACCGTCCCTTGGGTCCGTCAAATTCCTGCCGGAGCGCCACAGGATTTTTTTCCCTGTTCTCCCATAAAGCCGGATCCACAAAGCCTCGCCCCGGTCCGGGAGATGGAGTACACATGGTAACATGAGGCATGAAAATTATATCCGCTCCAAGGAGATTTGTAGCCCTGACATTTTCTATAATATTATTATCATAGCATATCAGCATCCCGCATTTCCATCCGAGTAAGTCAAACACAACATACTTATTACCCGGAGTAAGATGAGGATTGATGAAAGGATGAAGCTTTCTGTATTTGGCAATCAAACCTTTACCATCCACACATACATACGTTTTATATATTTTATCATCTGCATCTTTCTCAAATAAACCTGCAAGCACTGCAATGTTATTCTCACGGGCAATATGAATAAGTTTTTGAACAGAAGGACCTTCCGGGACAAACTCTGCAATACTTAATAATTCCTCTTTGCTGAGTTTACGCGCAAAAGTATAACCAGTAATTGAACATTCATGAAAGCTAATTGCCTGAGTCCCTTTGCGGGAAGCTCTCTCAGCCAGCTCCCTGATAACAGATAGATTATAAGCTTTATCTCCACTTTTATTTTCAAACTGGGCTGCGGCAATTTTAAGGTCTTTCATTTTTTCAATTTTAGAATTCAAATTAACTCAGAATTTATCAGCTTTTCCAATTCATTTTCTGTCTGAAAAATGGTTATTCATGTGTTATCTGCATTATAAAAACCATGCAAATTTTCACAAAAATCGCATCATTCAACAGGAATTAATATGCAATTTTTAATATTCAGAGCACTTCAATTTTTCGTAAAAAAATAAAAATATTTCCCCTTTAAATACTGTATTCCCGTATTAAGTATGTATATAAGTTTTAGTAATCACTAAAACGCATGTCCCTATGATCAGAAGCATTTTAAAAATGAAGGCGGTATTGTTGAGCGCAGCGCTGCTATTTTCTATTTTATCGCAAGCCTCATTTCATATAGTAGGATATTTTACTACCTGGGCAGGAAATGTAAACACTATACAATACAGCAAATTAACTCATATAAATTATGCTTTTATTCTACCCACTTCCACAGGAGGCCTGACTACATTAAGCAATCCATCCCGTTTACAATCACTTTGTTCTTTAGCGCATGTAAATAACGTAAAGGTTTTGATTGCCGTAGGCGGCTGGAATAATGGCAATGACAGCAATTTTGAAACTGTAGCAGCGAATTCAACCAAGAGAACTACCTTCGTTACGAACCTTCTGAATTTTGTAAGCACTTACAACTTAGACGGCGTCGATATCGATTGGGAATATCCCGATCCGGGAACCTCGGCAGATAATTATGCATTGCTGATGCATGAGTTATCTGATTCACTCCATAACAGAGGAAAATTATTAACTGCAGCCGTGGTAAACAGAGGTGCTCAGGGAGCCGGAGTGAAAGATGAAGTATTTGGTTATGTAGATTTTCTTAACATCATGGCCTACGATGCAGGCACGCCTCATTCCACTTATTCAGAAGCTTCACAATCTATGGATTACTGGCTGGGAAGAGGACTACCGGCAAGCAAAGCAGTATTGGGTGTTCCTTTTTATGGAAGAGATCCATATACAGCTTATTCTACTTTAGTATCGCAGGATGCTTCCGCTCCTTATAAAGACAATGTAGGCAGTACTTATTATAATGGAATCAACACCATAAAAAATAAGACCATCATGGCACGCAACAAGGGCACAGGGGTTATGATCTGGGACATTACGATGGACACCAACGATAATACTTCCCTCCTGAAAGCAATTTATGATAACCGTCCGCTTGCTACCAATATTCCTATAGAAGATAAATCTTTCCAGGTATTTCCTAATCCTGCCAACGAAACCATTACTATTAACTATTCCAGCAACTCAGCGGAAGACCTGGACTTTACTATTTGTGATATTCTTGGAGAAGAAAAGTTTTCCGGATCTATGAAAGGCACTATCGGGGAAATAGAAGAAAAAATTAAAGTAGATTTTTTACCGGATGGCATTTATATGGTAAGAATAAAAGAAGGAGACCGCATGAGGGTAAAGAAGTTTGTCAAGCATTAAGTTAAGTTTAGAGTGTTTATATAATTATGTCAGGCAGCCTGGGGTTATTCCCGGGCTGTTTTTTGTTAGTTATAAAGTTTTAAAGTTGAAGGTTGAAAAATTAATCCGAATGATCAGTAATAAAGATTCAAAATCAATATTAGATCATACCGATATGAACACGTTCAAACCCATTTAAAACCTTTCAACTTTTTAACCTTTCAACTCTCAGGAATTATTACGACCCAAAACCCCTTCCAAACCCTCATTTTTTGAAGAAATAAGGCTTTTTTCAGGTATTATAATAGAACAATTCCTTGATTTTTTTTAACTCAGTTAAGCCTTTTTAAAATATTTATTTGGTGATTAATAGTTTTTATTGGTTAAATGATATTATATACACATAAGCTTTTTAAAAAGGGGCAAATTTATAAAAAGTGAAAAGTTTCATCCACATAAACCATTATTGAGAATATGAAACAAAATTACCTTTATCGGGTCTTTGCAGCCCTGATGCTCTTTAGTATAAGTATACAAGGAGCATTTTCACAATTCAAAACAGTCGGGTACATGCCGTCCTGGGCAGGGTCGGTAAGTGCCATTCAGTTTACAAAACTGACACACATTAATTATGCATTCCTCCTGCCAACCGCTTCAGGAGGTTTTCAGCCAATTGAAAATCCATCTAAACTTCAAAGCCTGGTTTCATCCGGACATGCGAATGGAGTTAAAGTCTTCATTGCAATAGGCGGATGGGATCTTGGAGCCGGCGGCGGAAATGATGGAGCATTTGAACAATTAGCAGCAAGCGCTTCCACAAGAACTACTTTCGTGAATAACACAATCAATTTCGTAAATCAATACGGACTTGACGGAGTAGATATCGACTGGGAGTACCCGGATCCGGGACAGTCTGCTAATAATTATGCAGCGCTTATGACCGAACTGGGAAACGCATTGCATAGCCGTGGCAAGCAATTGTCGGCTGCTGTAGTCGGTCAAGGCTCAACAGGCGGTGGTGTATTAAGCAGTGTATTCAATATAATAGATCACTTGAATATCATGGCTTATGATGCCAATGATTTTGATCATTCTACTTATAACTATGCAGTAAGCTCATTCAATTACTGGGTAGGAAGAGGACTTCCAAAAAATAAAGCAATTCTAGGTGTTCCGTTTTATGGAAGACCATCATGGGAATCTTTTGCACAACTGGTTGCTAGAGGAGCCAACCCCAATGCCGATGTATTCGGAAATGTAGGATACAATGGTATCACCACCATCAAAAACAAAACAAACTTTGTTTTTGATCAGACAGGCGGCGGTATCATGATATGGGAATTATCTCAGGATGCAACAGGAGCCAATTCTCTTCTTTCTGCAATTAATCAGGTAGTGGTTGCAAGAGGCGGAAACAATCCTCCTCCCCCACCTCCTCCAGCCACACAAACACCTTACGGCGGAACAGTAAGAAATATACCTGGAAAAATTGAAGCGGAGCATTACGACAATGGCGGACAAGGTGTAGCATATAATGATGTTACTCCTGCCAACGAAGGAGCAGCTTTAAGAACCGATGCAGTAGATATTGAAAACACTACTGATGTCGGCGGAGGACAAAATATAGGATGGACAGCAGCCGGAGAATGGCTGGAATATACAGTGAATGTTACTACAGCCGGCACCTATAATCTGGAATTCAGAGTAGCTGCTATCGCTGCAGGAAAATCTTTGCACCTCGAGATGAATGGACAAAATGTATCCGGAGCTGTTGCAGTCCCTAATACAGGAGGATGGCAAACATGGGCGAGTGTTACTGTAAACAATGTTTCTTTAACAGCCGGCCAGAAAGTAATGAAGATCGCCATGGACACAGATGGATTTAATCTGAATTACGTAAATATTACCAGCGCAGGAACACCTCCTCCGCCTAATACACCTCCTACGGTGAGCCTTACTTCACCAACAAACGGACAGGTTTTCACAGCAGGTAATGCAGTTACGATCAATGCAAATGCAAGTGATGCCAATGGCACTGTATCCAAAGTAGAATTCTTTGTAGACGGAGCGCTGATAGCAACCGATGCTACTGCACCTTATTCTGCAACATATACTGCAGTAGCAGGTAACCACTCTATCACTGCAAAAGCTACTGACAATGCAAACGCAGCAACAACATCTGCTGCTGTTTCCATTACAGTAAATGGCAGCGGCGGAACATGTACAATCGCAGCATGGAGCGCAAGTAAAGTGTATGTAGCCGGAGATAAAGCTTCTCTAAACGGAAAAGTATACAGAGCAAAATGGTGGACACAGGGAGAAAGTCCTGCCAATTTCTCAGGACAATGGGACGTTTGGGCGCTTGAAGGAAACTGCGGCGCGAAAATGGGAAACTTCTCCAATGATCTGGCAAGCTCTTCTCAAATAATTGAAATTTATCCAAATCCAACTGCTTCCGTTACTCATGTAAAATTAAATGTTGCTGATGCCATTAGTGCAGAAGTAACGGTAATCAATTCGATGGGAATAGAAGTTTATAAAGGTAGTCTTTCAGATAACACGCTGGAAGGAGTCATTGATCTTGCTGGTTTAGAGGCCGGATTATATGTGATCAGGATCAGTGCAAATGGGAATGAATGGTTCGAGAAGTTACTGAAACAATAAGTAATTTCCTCTTATCATAGATGTGGTTAGGTTTTGCAGAGCAAGGTGGGGACCTTGCTCTGCTTTTTTTATTAGAATACGCTAGATTCTAAATTCCTTATTTAATTCTACTTTAACACATTTAACCACTTGATTTAAATAAATTTAATTCAATGTCTTTTTTTCTTCTTTGATGT
>JAIERY010000011.1 GCA_019746425.1 Cytophagaceae bacterium | reverse complement strand
ACAAAATAAAAATAAGATGCCAGTTCATCATTCACTAAAGGATATTTGAAAAAATAAAATAACCTTAATGCAATTATGCCAACAAATAAAAAACATAAAACTATTTTCTGATGGAGTGAAAGCTTTAAAAAATCGGCGGCTTCACAGAGAAAAATATTTTTTATCTTCCTGAAGACCTTCGTCAACAATCCATATACATCAAAATTCCTTCTGAATACCTGCACAAGGAAAACCAGGCAAACAACAGCAGCGCTAATAAATAAAAATCTTAGAAGTATGAATTTATTGTACGTAAAATATGCGCTCTTAATCTCAGCTATTTTATGTACTTTACCATAATGGGATGCTATTTCATAGATCAGATTATTATAGTCATAGAAGCATAAAATAAAAACTCCAGCCCCCAGCATTATAAATACTGAAATAAATAGTAATTTTAAAAATGTATTGAAAAAAGTCTGCACCTTCAGGGAAGATTTTTTGGGAAATACAAGATATCCAATGTACGATAAAATAAAAAATATTGTAATAATATGTATGCTTGCAGGCATCATTATTCCTTTTATTCTGCTTACAGATATTTTTCCTTTTTTAAGATTGGGTATGTTTGCCGAGCCCGTAAAGAAAGAAACTCAAAAAGAGCTGTTCCAGGTTTCTTATATTGATATCAACAATAAAGAGACTGTACTTGACTCTAAAAGTATTGGTATTGAACCTCACTTCTTTCTGTACCTTGCAAGAAACCATTACTACAGAAATGAATCAGAAAAATTCATAGTGAAGATTTCTGAAATTTCAGCACAAAAAAACATTAAGGAATGGCAGATTAAAAAAATAATTATTCCATTGGAGAAAGGCACCCGGCCTGACACAACTGTTGTTTACCGCAAGCCGATATGAATAAAAAATCAAATCTCCTTTTGCCTTTTCTGCTCATCGCTGGTACAACATTGCTGATGACAATGTACATCCTTTTTATAAGAGAATTGATTTACCTGGCATATCAGGGAAAAGCTCCGGACTGGTTTAATGCTATTGTACAGAATTTTTATCCCCGCTTTATAGTAGAAAAGAACAGATTTGACCTGGCCTTCTTTCTGGCGAAAGCAGATCAGGTTATTATAAGGTTCAGTGTAATTACCCTATCAGGATCTTTATTATTGATTTTATATAAGAGATCGGAGAAATTAAAAGCGAAGCTTAATCTATTCTGGAATCAGAGCAGCAGCCTGCAAAACATCAGAGCATTAAGAGTTTTATTCTTTTCTTCCCTGATTATTATTTTCCACGATGTATATTTTGACCTCATTGCTCTGGGAAAAGCAAAAGTATTTTACAAACCGATTTTACCTTTAAATTTTTTAGGAATTGGATTTCCTTCCGACAGCATCATCCTGATACTTTATATTTCCTTCATAGTATCATGTTTACTCTGTATCCTGAATTTTAAACCGATACTGTTTTCCATCATAACTATCCTGGATTTTATTTTGATACAGGCTTTTATTTTTAGTTTCGAAAAAACAGATCATGGGTTTGTCACCTTTACCTATGCCGGAATGATCCTTCCTTTTCTGTTATATGAATACGAAAAAGCAAAACAGAATCAATCAGAGGTAAAAGGGTGGCCGCTCCAGTTAATTTGCACCTGCATTTGCATATGCTATCTTCTCACAGGACTGGAAAAGATTTTTATTTCTCAGTTAGATTGGTTGCATCCCGATACACTCAGAGCTTACCTGGAACTTCATCAGGCTCCCTTAGGATTAAAGGTAGCATCCAATGATTTCATTTGCAGCTTACTTCCTGCACTGGTGCTGATTTTCCAATTAGGGTTTATTTCTATACTATTTAATAAAAAAATGAAATGGGTTTTTCTTCCTGCAGGAATTTTATTTCACACAGGAAGCTATATGCTTCTTAATGTGGGCGGATTTCTGAATCCCTGGATACTGGGATATTTATTTTTTATAGATTGGGGCAATTTACCTCTGCGGAAAAAACCACATAACTCAGACTACGCTTTCTTTTCTTTCCTTTAATATACTGGCGCCTATTTCACAACTGAGGCAATTTTTCTTCAGGCAATAGCTATTATATAATTCAATAGCTCCCTGCGATTGCAAAGCATTATCAATATCCATTCCTGACTTTTTCCATAAACTTATGATCTTATTTTTTTCCGGAGAAATATTCTCCAGCAGGTGCATGGCCCTGAAAACATATTCATTTTCTTTTCTTTCTTTTCCATACACGAAAAGAAAAGGGGCAATGGAATTAATTATAATATTTTCAATGCTATCTTCTCCTAGTCCTTTATTTTTTATGAGGGTACTTTTATTTCCAAAAGTATAATGTTCCTTCCAGTAAGAAGAAACCTCTATCTCGGAAAGGCATTCTTTAACTTGTTTTACCGAAGAAAATTCAAGAATGGAAGTAAAGAAATTCGAATGAAGACTTATCAGGCATACAAATTCAGCAATGCGTATGGTTGGAAAATTTGCAGGTCTTATCCTTAAAAATTTCCATTCTGATTTACTGAGCTGATTTTGTGAAAGAGAAAATTTTTGAGCTAAAAAAGAGTATTCCCTGTATAAGTTTTTTACGTATTGTTCTTTTGAATTTTCCTCCAGCAATCCCGCCTGCCCAAACAATATTGCTTCCAGCTGGGAAGGGTTTTGCCTGTGCTTTAATAAAATTTTAAGCGGAACATTTTGGGCCAGTCTTAAAAAAGGATCAGCGTTGAGCTTAAAGCCAAAATTTTTTGCCAGTAATTGGTAAGCTGTCTCCTGCCAGTCATTGTTTGTTTTTCTGTATAAATCAAGAATAAAATGAGACCTGGAATGCAGTCGTTCTACTAAAACTTTTTCCATCATGGAGATTTTATGAATAGAGGAAATTTTTTCCAGGTGGGCAGAACATGGGATTTCTTCGGAGGCATTCACAATGGAAGAATACTTCAATATCAAACTTTCGGAAACCCTGGAATGAAGTTCCAGCGTAGGGATTAAAGAATCGTCGTCCCTTCGCACCGGATCATCATCTTTCCAGGTGACGTGCAGAATAACATTGTTATATGCCCCATCATGATGATGATTGTGCAGATGCCACTCGGATGAATTAATGTGTACTTCTATGTTCCCCGCCCACTCCACGTCGCCGATTTTTACACGTGCATTTGAAAAATCAGGACCGGCGTCCTTATTAAGTGTTCCGGGAAAGAATATGTGTATTTTTTCGCCCTGGGTTGTCTGAAGATTTTCTTTATTAAAATACTGAAGCTTCCATATGAAATGGAGAAAATTTTCTTTGATCATTTAGCTGGTTGATATTAGTTATAAAGTTGAAAGGTTAAAAGTTACAAGATTTATCATTTCATGTATTTATTCAGATAAGTTTCCATTTCTTTCTGGATATTTTTTGCTTCTGCAGCTGCTTTATCTGCAAAATCATTTTCTGAAGAAGCATAGATAATACTGCGCGAAGCATTCACCAGCAATCCGCACTCCTTATTCATTCCTTCTTTAGATACAGCTTCAAGGTCTCCTCCCTGCGCGCCAACTCCTGGTACCAGGAAGAAATGTTCAGGTACTTCTTTTCTTATTCTGCCAAGCATGCTTGCCTGCGTAGCTCCTACCACGTACATAAGCTGTGAAGCATTTCCCCATTGTTTGCTGGTTTTAATTACTTTCATAAAAAGATCTTCCCCGTCTATTTTAAGATTCTGAAAATCCTTACTGCCTGTATTGGAAGTAAGCGCCAGCAGTATTACCCACTTATTTTTAAATTCAAGAAATGGCTTCACAGAGTCTTCACCCATATAAGGAGCAACTGTCACAGAATCAAAATTCATAGTTTCAAAAAATGCTCTCGCATATAGTGTAGAAGTATTGCCTATATCTCCCCGTTTGGCATCGGCAATAGTGAAAATATGAGAAGGAATATATTCCAATGTTTTTTGCAGGCTTTCCCAACCCTTTGCGCCCAGAGCCTCATAAAAGGCTATATTAGGCTTATAGGCTACACAATATTTCTCTGTAGCATCGATGATCCTTTTATTAAATTCGAATAAAGGATCCTTTTCCTTTTGAAGACTGGAAGGAATTTTCTTTATATCCGTATCAAGACCGACACATAAGTAGGATTTCTTTTTTACGATCTGATCAAACAGGTCTTTTTTATTCATCAGGAAAAAATTTGATCAAAGATTGAAAAAAAATAAATGTAAAAAAATATATTCTATACTGTATCTGAAATTTTCTCCTTAATAGCCCATCCGCCAGCTGGCGGATGGGCTATTAAAGAGAAAATTTCGAACACAAAAAAAGGCGGCCCTGATAACTATCGGACCGCCTTTCTATAAGTATTTTAACTTGTAAATTATCTCAGATCAATTTCCTGCACTCCAGGATATTTCGCTTTATCGAAATTGAATTCACTGTCCTCTACTTTTACATTCTGCTCGAAATTTTTCACAGTATAGTTATATCTGTTTCCATTCTTCTCGAAAATCTTCCAGCTTTTTACCAGTTTGTCTTTTTTATTAATTACAATTCTTACTTTAGACAATTTGCTGTTTTTTCTGTCAAGCGGCTCCAGATCTACAATAGAAAATATTTTACCGCCTTCGTTTTGCTCAGATATCAGAATATACTTGTATCCTTTTTTATACATGGTGTATATTTTAGTAGGATTCATATCATCTTCTTCCGGCTGATAAGAAGAAATATTTACCTCGTTAGACTCTTTCATGTAAGTCCATACGGTAGTTCCATTGTTGAAAATTTCCTGTCCGCCCAGCTTTAACTTAAATTTTGAACCTTTTACCAGAATTTCGCCTTCTGCAGTTTCTTTCAATTTTGGATTGTTTTCATTTTCAAGTGTATAAGTGAATTTTGCCTTGAAAGAAGTTAATTCCTTATACTTTTTGCTCATGGCATCAAGGATTTCCTGAGCTTTAGGGTCGTTTTGCGAAGATTTACCCATAAATGACAGGTTTACCAAACTCATCACTACAAATAATAAAGCAAATAATTTTTTCATTCTGTTCACGTCCTGTTTAAATTTCAAATTTAAATTTTAATGTTTTTTCTAGTCTTTTCCAGTATTCTGTAAAGTATTCAATAATTGTTCCAAGCTATACTCATCCTTCACTAAAACTTCTCTGGCCTTGCTTCCTTCAAACGGACCAACTACTCCAGCCGATTCCAACTGATCTATCAACCTCCCTGCTCGGTTATAGCCTAATTTTAATCTCCTCTGTAGTAATGAGGTACTTCCCTGCTGATGCGTCACAATTATACGGGCTGCTTCTTCAAATAAAGAGTCCCTTTCAGAAAAATTAAACTCCCCTTTACTCCCCTCTTCCATATCTTCATCACTAAATTCAGGAAGCATATAAGCCGATTCATATCCCCTCTGACTACCGATATATTCACAAATTCCCTCTACTTCCGGGGTATCTACAAAAGCACATTGGAGACGAATTAGTTCCGACCCTACTGAAAACAGCATATCCCCTTGTCCTATAAGCTGTTCTGCCCCTCCGGTATCAAGAATTGTACGGGAATCAACTTTTGAAGTTACTTTAAAGGACAAACGGGCCGGAAAATTGGCCTTAATGATACCGGTAATTACATTCACCGATGGCCTTTGTGTAGCTACAACCAGGTGAATACCAATCGCTCTGGCCAATTGCGCCAGGCGGGCAATAGGGGTTTCCACTTCCTTCCCTGCGGTCATCATTAAATCTGCCAGCTCATCAATAACCAGCACGATATAAGGCATAAACCTGTGTCCGTTATTGGGATTGAGCCTCCTGTCAATAAACTTTTTATTGTACTCTTTTAAATTCCTGCAGTTAGCTTCTTTTAAAAGATCATAACGCATATCCATTTCTATACATAATGAATTAAGCGTATGCACTACCTTTTTAGTATCAGTGATGATAGCATCTTCCGTTCCCGGAAGCTTTGCCAGAAAGTGTCTTTCTATTTTATTAAAAAGCGAAAGCTCCACTTTCTTAGGATCCACCAACACAAATTTCAGTTGTGACGGATGCTTCTTATAAATAAGTGAAGTCAATAAAATATTTAATCCCACAGATTTACCTTGCCCTGTTGCACCGGCCATTAACAAGTGAGGCATTTTGGCAAGATCCATTACAAATACTTCATTGGAAATAGTCTTTCCTAAAGCAACAGGAAGTTCATTTTCGCTCTTTAAAAATTTCTCAGTGGAAAGCACCGACCTGATAGATACCATTTCCTTATTTTTATTTGGTACTTCTATACCGATCGTTCCTTTGCCCGGAATGGGTGCGATGATCCTGATACCTAATGCGGCAAGACTTAATGCGATATCATCTTCGAGACTTTTGATTTTTGAAATTCTGATACCCGCATCTGGAACAATTTCATAAAGCGTTACAGTCGGACCGATCGTTGCTTTTATGTTGGCAATGCCAATATTATAATGCGAAAGCGTTTCTACGATTTTATCTTTATTGGCTTCCAGCTCTTCTTTGGTAACCTGCACTTTACTGCCTTCATATTCATTCAACAACTCCAAAGGAGGATATTTATAAGAAGAAAGATCCAGGGTTGGATCGTATTTAATATCTGTAACAGACGAAATGATCTCTTCTTCTTTGGTCTCTTCCACTACCAGATCTATATCTTCTTCAAGAACCGACAGCTTTTTTTCTTTCTCCTTAACCGGCTCAACTTTTTTCTCCGGTATTAACTCTTCCTCGTCTTCAATTATCTCCTCAGGCTTCTCTTCATTTTTATTTTTCAGCAACCATTCTTCCACCGCAGCCTGGTCTATTTCTTTTTTCTTTTCCTCAGCAAGAAGTCCATCTGCAGAATTTTCTCCATTAAGGCTGCCATTTAATAAAAGATCTTCTTCTTCCGTCAGCTCGACGTGTTCTGTTTTTGTAAACAATGTAGTAATATTGAAAGTATAGATGCTGAATGTTATTAAAAGGAAAAGAAGGAAGAAAGGTGTTCCCCAGCCTATAAAGCTGTTGATTATTTCAGCCATTATATATCCGATCCCACCGCTTAAAAATGCCAGGTAAGTAGTACCTTCAAATTTCAAAACCAGATAACCCAGAGCAACGCTGATCCAGAAAATAAAAAATAAACTGATAAGCGATACTTTAAGAAATGGCACCAGGTCTGTTTTGAATACTATCTTAACTCCCAGAAAGAATATTAAGGGAAGAAATAAAAAAGCAGATAACCCAAACCATTTATATATTAAGAAATACGAAATATAAGCGCCGGTTAAACCGAGCCAGTTTTGTATTTCTTTTCCTGATTCAATGACATTCTCATTGAAAATATCTTCCACCACACTTTGATCATTGGTGCCGGTGAACAGGTAAGAAGTAAAGGCAATGGTGAAGCAGAAAGAAGTGATAAGCAGAAAAAACCCAAATGCGAGATGCAAACGCCTGTCTTTAAGGAATTCCAGATTCAGTTTAGAAGGCTCTTTTTTAGCCTTTTGCTGATTCGCGCGTGGTTTGCGGTAAGTATTCTCTCCCATTAATTCGAAATTAATCCAAATTTAAGTAAAAAAATGTAAATAAAATGAGTTGATAATATGCAATTGACAGTTGACAATGTTTTCTTTGTTGTCAACTGTCAATTGTCAATTATTTTTTAAAATCGCTTTATTAATTCTCTTAATCAAACCTGGTCCTTCATAAATAAATCCGGTATACAATTGTATCAGAGAAGCGCCTGCCTTAAGCTTTTCCAGAGCATCTTCTTCGGAATGAATACCACCTACACCGATAATTGGAAATCTGCCCTGTGAATGCTGATGCAGGTAACGGATTACCTCGGTTGATCTGTTTTTTAAAGGTTTGCCGCTTAAACCGCCTGCGCCTATTTTCTCAATAGATGCTGCAGGAGTATGCAGGCCTCGCCTGTTAATAGTAGTATTGGT
This sequence comes from Cytophagaceae bacterium, assembly GCA_019746425.1. Classification (GTDB taxonomy): domain Bacteria; phylum Bacteroidota; class Bacteroidia; order Cytophagales; family Cytophagaceae; genus JAIERY01. The sequence continues at coordinate 10,985 of JAIERY010000011.1, read as the reverse complement.
AGCAATCACTCCGCTTATTCTTGTTTCCAGTACAATGGAAATGATATCATCGAGCTGCTCATTGGTAAGATCAGGAGCTATTTTAAGTAAGATAGGTTTCGGCCTGTTTTTCTTTTGGTTTTTACCCTCCAGGGCAAGAAGTATCCTTTTCAGAGGTTCTTTTTCCTGTAATGCCCTCAAACCGGGAGTGTTGGGCGAACTTACATTCACGACAAAATAATCTACGCAATCGAAAAGCTCGTCATACGATTCTTCATAATCTTTTAAAGCCTCTTCATTAAGCGTATTCTTATTCTTTCCGATGTTGCCGCCTATTATAATAGTAGTTTTTCTCTTACGCAGTCTTTCAGCAATAGCTTTTACTCCCGAATTATTAAAACCCATACGATTAATTAAAGCATTGTCCGGCTTAAGACGGAACAGTCGGGGCTTTTCATTACCGGGCTGAGGCTTTGGGGTAACAGTGCCTATTTCTATAAACCCAAAACCAAGGCAGGCAAGCTCATCTATTACCAGGGCATCTTTATCCAACCCGGCACCCAGACCTACCGGATTTTTGAATTTTATACCGAAAACTTCCCGTTCCAGCTTAGGGTCTTCGATTTTTAATGTGCTTTTCAATAAAATTCTTACTCCAGGAATTTTACAGCTGAATTTTAAGGCCGAAAAAGTAAAATGATGAATTTTTTCGGGGTCTGCCTTAAAAAGAAAGGGTCTTATGAATGACTTATACAAGATTTTTGACTTTTTAAAGGCAAAGATATAGCTACAGGCCATCAAAACAAACCAATTCCAATTGTTGACAAGTGTAAATTTTAGGGCAGCGAACAAAAAAAATGTCAATTTTTTACATGACTACTTCATTTTATTAGCGTCATTTGCAGAAAAAATTAGAAATTTTGAAGAATGTGGTTAAAATTTTAACCTATTTCATACATTTTATTGATTTTACCCTTTTGTTTAATTAAATTTGTATTAAATCAATAATTAAACCCTTTTGTTTAACCCTTTATCTCAATCATTATGAACAAATTCTGGATAGTACCTCTCATTCTTCTGGTGGTAGTCAGTGCGATGGGAGCCTTCATGCCCTCACCTTTAATTACAGCTCCAACAACTGCGGTAGATACCGGTAATGTTGCCTGGATGCTGGTGGCGTGTGCATTGGTGTTATTAATGACACCTGGTCTTGCCTTTTTCTATGGTGGAATGGTGAGCACCAAGAATATTATCTCTACCATGCTGCAGAGCTTTATCTGTATGGGAGTAATTGCTCTTTTATGGATTACGGTAGGTTTCAGCCTTGCATTTGGCGATTCAATAGGAGGGATTATAGGAGACCCAAGAACATTTTTCATGTTCCAGAACGTAGGTCTTGAGCCAGGAAAAGAAGTTGGAGCTGGTTTACCACTCATTATCTTTGCGATGTTCCAGTTAATGTTCGCAATCATTACTCCCGCCCTTATCACAGGATCATTTGCAGAGAGGATACGCTTCAGCGGTTATCTGCTATTAATTTCTCTTTTCTCTTTATTGATTTATTGCCCGCTGGCTCACATGGCATGGCATCCAAAAGGACTTCTGTTCGTATGGGGAGTGCTTGATTTCGCCGGTGGGACTGTGGTCCACATTTCAGCTGGTCTTGCCGCTCTAGTAGGAGCTTTCTTCCTTAAGAAAAGAAAAGCTCATGGCGGATCACACAATCCGGCTAACATTCCTTTTGTAATCCTTGGCACAGGTCTTCTGTGGTTCGGATGGTTCGGCTTCAACGCTGGTTCAGCGCTTGGCGCTAACGGACAAGCTGTACTTGCTTTCGGAACAACCAATACTGCTGCGGCTGCGGCTGCACTTGCATGGGTATTCATTGACGCTGTAAGAGGAAGAAGAATATCTGCGATGAACGCTTGTATTGGTGCGGTAGTCGGATTGGTAGCTATCACTCCTGCTGCTGGCTATGTTAGCATCCCGGCAAGTATATTTATCGGAGCAATCGCTGCTGCTGCCTCTAACCTAGCTGTATACTGGAAAAGCAAAACTGCTTTGGACGATACACTTGATGTATTCCCATGCCATGGTATCGGTGGAATTGTAGGCATGATTTGCACTGCGATATTTGCTAACGTGAATTTTGGCGCTGCAGATGCTGCACCCTTAACTGGAGTTGTTGGAGGAAACTGGGATCTATTGGTTGCACACTTAAAAGCGCTTGGCCTTGTAGTAGCTTTTGTAGTTGGCGGATCGTTCATGATCTACGGATTTGTAAATCTTATCATTCCAATGCGCGTGAAAGAAGAGCAGGAAGAATTAGGCTTGGACGTGTCTCAGCACGGAGAAAAACTCGCATCAGTTTAATCTTAAATATTACCAATTATATAAAAAAGCCCTGAAGCAGGGCTTTTTTATAAAACATCTGTAAAATATAATTATACTTTAGTAAAGTAATATAATACTCATTTTTTGTGTTAGTTGCACAGATTTAACAAAATTTGCGCTCATGGACATTCATGTAGGCAAATTAGTATTGAATCTGCTCAAAGAACGAGGGATGAAGAAGAGCGAATTTGGAAGAAGAATAAACAGATCCCGCCAAAATGTACAGGATATATTCAGAAGACAAAGTCTTGACACCGAGTTATTATCCGAAATTTCCAAAGCCCTGAACTATAACTTTTTTCAACTGCTATCAGACAAACAAACAGCGCCCTCTTCAGGCCATGTTATGGAAGAACAGACAGGATACAGAAAAAACGCCAAGGCTGACAAACAAAAATACCAGTCCCAGATAGAAAATCTCAATAAACAATTGAAGCTTGCGCAAAAAGAAATTACGTACCTCAAAAAAATAAATGGCCTCCTGGAGAAGAAAAAAGGCGCCAGAAAACCAAAATAAGCCATTCCCCCCTCAAACATTTTTTTAATCCTCAAACAATTTCTTTCTATTCCTATTATTAGCTTAGCTATGGAAAACACAAATTACAAACACCTTCATCTGGTGGTTCAGAAGAACTTATTCCAGATTCTGATTGACTACAGGATCCTTGAAGTCAACGCCTACACTAACAACAATAAACTTCCTTTGTACAATTTATCGCATCAGCATAAATTACTGGTGTCGATAAAATCTGCGGAAATGGAAGTTTTTATCGCCAGCATTGACAGACTTCTTGAAACTAAGTTTGTATATCTTATCAAGGATAATTATTCGCATAGTCTCTTTCTTATTAAACAATACGACTATGAAAAACTATCGGACGAGGATAAAAATAATTACTCTCTTAAAAAAGGAAAATCCGCATCGGTTCTGGTAACGGATGAAGTATTCGATGCCATCAACTCCTTGGATGGTAATCTGTAATGATCTGCTTCAGATAGTCCCGATCTAGATGGGTATAAATTTCAGTAGTAGTAATAGACTCATGACCTAACATTTCCTGCACTGCACGCAAATCAGCGCCTCTTTCTATAAGATGCGTGGCAAAGGAATGCCTGAAGGTATGCGGACTAATGGATTTTTTCAGGCCAATCTTTTCTGCCAGCTCTTTGATAATTTTAAAAACCATTACCCTGCTTAACTTCTTCCCTCTCCTGTTCAGAAAAACATAGTTCTCAAATTCCTTTTGCACCGGTATATGAACCCTGATCTCCTCTTTGTAGATTCTAATATATTTTAAAGCATCTGTTCCTATGGGAACCAATCTCTCTTTATTTCCCTTTCCCAAAACTTTCAAAAAGCCTATATCAAAAAATAAATTACTCAGACGCAATTCAACCAGCTCCGACACACGCAAACCGGAGCTGTATAAGGTTTCAAGCATGGCTCTGTTACGCCCTCCTTCCGGAGTCGATAAATCGATAGCAGTCAATATTTTTTCTATTTCCTCAAAACTCAACGTATCAGGAAGCTTTCTACCGAGCTTGGGCGCTTCAAGTAAAGCCGTAGGATCTTCTGTGATGATTTCTTCTAATATTAAAAATTTATAAAAAGCCTTAATTCCGGATAAAACACGCGCCTGAGTATGAGGGGTCATTCCCAACTCATTGACAAATTTCAAAAAATCCCTTAATTGATTGGTAGTGATATTCTCCGGGGCAGCTTTTATATTGGAGATTTCTAAAAACTCTCTTAGCTTTACAACATCGTGGACATATGCTTCAACAGAATTGGAAGACAATGATCGCTCCAGCTGAAGATAATTCTTAAATTGCTTAATCAATATGTCCCAGGTCATATAACAAAATTAATAATAATTGACAATTGACAGTTGACAATCTTACAAAATTGTCAACTGTCAATTGGTTACTGTCAACTCTATCAAACATGAAGATCATCATCATTAACGGTCCCAACCTGAACTTACTTGGAGTAAGAGAAACCAGCATCTACGGCAATCAGGGATTTGAAACTTATTTTCAGAATCTGAAATCACAGTTCTCCAATGTACAGCTGGAATACTTTCAATCCAATGTCGAAGGTGAAATAATCAATAAGTTACACGAGGTGGGATTCTCTTATAATGGAATTATTCTCAATGCAGGAGGATATACTCATACTTCTGTTGCCATAGCCGACGCAATCGCAGGAATAAAAAGTCCGGTACTGGAAGTTCATATTTCCAATGTACATTCACGTGAAGACTTCCGCCATAAAAGCCTTATGAGCAAAAACTGCATTGGTGTAATTTCAGGCCTGGGGCTTGACAGCTATACACTGGCACTGGTGCACCTTATGTCGAAAGCGAAATGATTTCGTTTTATCCGGGCCCTTCCAAAATCTACCCCGAGGTAGCGTCTTTCATGCAGAAGGCTGCAAAAGCCGGAATACTTTCTGTAAATCACAGAAGCGAGGAATTTGTAGACCTTTCTAAAAAAACTATTACGCTTCTCAAAAAAAAATTAAATATACCGGCAAACTATTCTGTCTTCTTTACTTCTTCGGCGACCGAATGCTGGGAAATAATCGCTCAATCGCTTACCCAGGAATCTTCATTCCATATTTTCAATGGAGCATTCGGACAGAAATGGTTTGAGTATGCTTATAAAATAAGATACAAATCCATTGACTATCCTTTTCTCCCTGATTCAACGCTGGATGTAGAAGACATTTTCATACCGCTTGCATGTGAAATCATCTGCATCACCCAGAATGAAACCTCCAACGGATCTCAGATTACGGATGATATATTGGTTGCATTAAATAAAAAATTTCCGGAAAAACTGATCGCGGTAGATGCCACTTCCTCCTTAGCCGGAATTGATCTGAATATAGCCCATGCTGATATTTGGTTTGCTTCCGTACAAAAATGCTTTGGTTTACCTGCCGGCATGAGCATATTAATCTGTTCACCGCGCGCCATCAAAAGAGCTGAAGCCATTCACGAAAATCTTCATTACAACAGTCTCTCCGCAATGATAGAAAGAATGAATGACTGGCAAACTACTTACACTCCCAATGTATTGAGCATTTATCTTTTATACCAGACACTGCAGATAACACCTGTTATCAAACAAACAGATAAAATAATTAAACAGCGGGCTGAAAAATGGTATGAATTTGTAAGTGGTTTCAAAAGCATACAACCAATGATCGTTAATTCAGAATCACGTTCCAGAACTGTGATATGTGTAACAGGTGATCAGGCGCATATTAAAAAAATAAAAGCTTCCGCTAAAAAAGCAGGAATAACATTGGGTAATGGATATGGAAAATGGGCAAAGAATACTTTCAGAATTGCCAATTTCCCGGCCATATCAGAAAAAGAAATTACCACGCTCAAAAAATTTTTAAAACAGCATATAAAATAATCCGCCATGATTACCATTTATACAGATGGAGCCTCAAGAGGAAATCCCGGACCGGGCGGATATGGTGTGGTATTAAAATACAAACAGCACAGGAAAGAATTATCGGAAGGATTTCGAAAAACCACTAACAACAGAATGGAACTGCTTGCAGTAATTGCAGGTCTGGAAGCTTTGAAAGAGCCAGGGAAAACAGTAAAAGTGTTTTCTGACTCCAAGTATGTGGTAGATGCCGTAGAAAAAGGATGGATATGGGGATGGGAAAAGAAAAACTTCAAGGACAAAAAAAATGAAGACCTCTGGAGAAGATTCATAGAGATTTATAAAAAGCATAAAGTAAAATTCGAATGGCTTAAAGGACATGCAGGCGACATTGAAAATGAAATATGCGACAGGCTGGCGGTCAAAGCCGCGGAAGGATATAACCTGCAGGTGGATGAAGGGTATGAAAATCAAATATAGTGTAGAGAGATGAGTGCTGAGTGGAGAAACTTATATCACTCAGCACTCATCTCTCTGCACTCATCACTAAAATGTCCAATACTTACTTCCAATTCAAACAATTCAGAATCCACCAGGATATGTGCGCCATGAAAGTCTGCACAGATGCCTGCATTTTCGGAGCATATATCGAAGCAAGCGAAGCAAAAAATATTCTTGACATTGGCACAGGCACAGGGCTGCTGAGTTTAATGATTGCCCAAAAATCAGAGGGTATAATAGATGCCGTTGAAATAGAAGAAAATGCATATACACAGGCAAAAGAAAATTTTGAACCAAGTGTATGGAGTAAAAGGTTGAATATATTTCATCAGAGCATCCAGGAATTTTCTAAAAATGCAGATCGTTATTATGATCTGATTGTATCCAACCCGCCCTTCTTTACTGACAATTTAAAATCATCCCAAAGCAACCGAAATATTGCTTTACATAATGAAAGCTTGTCTTTTCATGAATTAGCCGCTGCCGTAAAAACTCTTTTAAGTAAGGATGGAAGCTTTTATATTTTACTTCCGGAGTATGAATTTGATTTATTTAAAGAAGAAGCCAGCAAATCGGGTTTATATTTAAATGAAATATGTACAGTCAAAGATAAAACAGATGCTGCCGTATTGAGGCTTATCGGGAGATATTCCTTTACATCTTCTGCCCTGGAGAAATCAGAAATTATTATCAAGGATAATTCAGGTGCGTATTCAGAAGGATTTAAAAATTTATTAAAAGAGTATTATTTAAATTTGTAGTGGAACATCAACTTAGCTGCAAACTCAGTTTAATAGAATACAAAGGGACGAGATTCCCGCCTGCGCGGGAATGACGATGGGAGTAGCCGTTTACACGACTATCAATGTCTATAAATATTATTTTTCTAATTAAAGAGCTTTTCCTTGTTGACTTTCTATGGTAACTTAAAGCTCTACCGTTTCCATCATTCCCGCGCAGGCGGGAATCTCTTCCTGTTGCACATTGTCAAATTAATGAGATTAATACTTAAGTTGATGGCTGTGGCCATTCGATTTTTACAAGTTCTCCTCCTCATTCTCAAACCTCACTCCCATTTCCTCCAGCTCTTTTAAAACCGGTTCGTAAATCTCTTTCATCACTGGTATCTGTACTCCGCTTAATTTTATCTTTCCCTCTAAAAATAATCTGGCTGATATAGCCAAAGGAAGGCCGACCGTTTTGGCCATAGCGGTATTAATTTCATCATCGCCTCTTACTACTAAAGAAGAAATTAATTTTTTCTTTTTGCCTTTTACCTCATACTCAAACTGGTGCTGCATCACGATCATATCCTTATCGCCTTGTGCCAGCTTCCATTTTTCCTCTATCAGGTTTTGCAAAACATCAGCTGGACTTACATCGGAAATACCTATAGGTCTTTCATCCAGGCAACCCAGCCACTTCACTCTTTCAAGATCTTCTTTTGCAAAAGAATTAATTTTCTGCTCGTAATCTTTATTGAGCATTTTAATCAATTCCTTATAAGTAATCTTCGCTTCCTGAATTTTATAATTCTCATCTGTAAGTCCCAGCTGCACCAGGATGTTCCAGGAACTGCAGTATCCCGGTCTTCTCAAAGTCCCGCGAATAAATGTAGACAGATCTTTTAACTGATAAGTATCAAGGTATTTCAAAGAATCGCGGTTAGGATATCCTTCAAAATCACCATAGCCTTTCACTGAAATTTTCTCCGTAGTATTAAAAAGTTTTTTATAATCTACCTCTTTTATTTTTCCATGCTCCAGGAATTTAGATGTTCCTTTTCCTGCCAACACTACATTGCGCGGGTTCCAGGTGATCTTGTAATGCCAGGGATTAGTATCGGATTCAGGGGCAATGAGACCGCCGGTATATGATTTAAACGAAGTGAGCTTCCCTCCTTTGCTTTTGATTTCATCCAGCTCTTTCATGGCTGACATATGGTCTATACCCGGATCAAGCCCAACCTCCATTAATATCAAAACATTTTTTTTCACCGCTTCATCATGCATACTTTGTATCTCAGGAGAAACATAAGAAGCTGTCAATAATGATTTTGAAAAGGCGAGACAGGCTTGCGCTACCACAGGATGAAAAGGCGGGGGCAACAATGAAATCACCAGGTCGGCTTCTTTGATTTCCGTCTCTCTTATTTTTTGATCATGTACATCGAAAATTATAGCCTTGCCGTTCGGATGGTTATTTATTTTCTGGCGTGCTGATTCCAATGACGTATCTCCTACTGTCACCATCCAGTTCTGCTCTTTACCTTTTTGCAAAAGGTACTGAATGAGAACCGAAGAGGACCTGCCAGCACCCAGGATTAATATTTTTTTCATGACTTATCTATAATGTCAATTTAAAGAAATAGATAAAGATAAAAAATGTTTAAGATGAGGAAATTCGACTATTTCTCAGCCTGTATTCTGGACAACAGTTGAAACTATCCACTGCTGTCATTCAGAAGGAAACTTGTCGGACATTGGCAGGAGAATTGAATGAGCAGGATTTCTGCCATCACAAAATTTTTAGAATAAGAAACACAACCTTAGATTAAACAACGAGGTTCCTTCTGAATGACAAATAGCCAGCAGGATAGAATAACAAAAAAGTCTCCCGGGTTTCCAGGAGACTTTTTAAAAATCATTTAATCAGATTAATCTGTATAATCAGTCCCAAGGACTCCTTTGGAGCGACCCTACTTCACCATCAACAACTCCGATTTTGCAGGAGAGCCGTTGATATAATAATTGATGGTGTAAAGTCCATGAGTAAGTCCTGCTACATTGAACACTTCATTCACTTCACCTGCCCTTGTTGCATCCAACACCACAGCGATTTCTCTTCCCATCATATCGCTTACGATCACTTTCACTTCGGAAGTTTCTGTAAGGTTAAATCTCACATGAGTTAATCCGTTGGAAGGATTAGGATAAACACTGGAAGCTGAAATTTTAGAAGATGCATTCACTCCTGCCAAAGGAACCATCTCAGGACCCATCAGGTCATCAAATCTAATTGTATAAGGAGTAGTGGTATTCGGGCTGAATAATATCACCAGCTGATCGACATTGGTTACAGTTGCGCCAGCTCCAGGAAGGTTTCCACCTGCCGTACCATAAGTGAATGTCAAAGTCTCCCATTGATTTGCAACGGCAGAAGTTGTGGCTGTAAACTCCGCCAATCTCCCTGCAGGCCATGCACCGGCAGCGGCAGCTTCATTCTGTAAAGAAATTGCTATCAGAGTATTGGCTGCAGGATTATAGACCTTCATAGTGATCTGCTTTGTTCCGTTGATGTAAGGAGTTACATCTTGCAGTGTGTTGATCGGATCCAGTAATATAACATCAAATTGAGTCCCGCTTCTCTGATAAGAACCTACCATAGCGCTGGTATTAACACCAGTCATGGAAGGGTTTGCAATAGTATCTAAAGTACCATGTCCCATTACTTCCCCAAAAGTAACAAGTCCGGCTGATTCGAAACTTGCGTAGTTAACCTGCGCAAAAGAGCATACCGATAAAAACAGGCATGCCATTAATAGTAATTTTGTCTTCATGTGGCTTAAAATTTAAGTTGATAATAATTTTTAAAATAAGTAGTGCCCTACTGAATACAAAGATGGACCTGCGTGTACGAAAAAAAAAGCTTTTTTGAATAAAAATTTTACATAATATATTGATAATTAAATAGTTGTATTTAAGATTTTACTCTTAAGGGACAACTAAAACAAGTGATTACAAAGTGTCTGATCAAAAATGGAAAGCGCGGATTTGCACTTAAAAAGCAATGGGTGAGGAAACGTTATGGGCAAGATGGTTAATAGTCGCAGCAGACATTCAAATTAATACAATTGTCATTCAGAAGAAAACTTGTTGGAGATTGGTAGACTGATAGTTACTGATTTTTTATTCAACTATTAAGGTTTTCCATTTGGGATTGCAATTGCCTATCAATTGCTCCTTAATTTTCCTGCTGAGATCTTTAATTTCTTTTTCTCTTTCTATCGCATTGTTGATATCATCAAACCTTTCATAATAAATCAGTTTGTAGCAAAAATACTTTCCTGCAAAAGTTTTTTTGTTTCCTCTATTTTCGTAATGCTGTTGTATTCGTGTGAGAAGATCATTAGTAACTCCGGTATAAAGTACTGTTTTACCCGGATTGGTAGTTATATACACAAAGTAATTATGTTCATTCATGGCTGGCTTTATGTAAAATAAAAAAGATTTCTGCCATTCACAAAATTTTTAGAATAAGAAACAGAACCCTAGATTAAACAACGAGGTTCCCCGGGAAATCGGGACAAGCCTTCTGAATGACAGAAAGGAACCAGGTTCACCACAATTGTCATTCAGAAGGAAACTTGTCGGACATTCGCAGGTCCGGAAAACCAGTGTGTCTTATACAATTGAAATCAAATCTGCCATTCGTGAGATTTTGAAAAAGAGTGCACAAATTAAATAACAAGGTTCCCCGGGAAATCGGGACAAGCCTTCTGAATGACAGAAAGGAACCAAGTCACCACAATTGTCATTCAGAAGGAAACTTGTCGGACATTGGTAGGAGAATTGAATGAGCAGGATTTCTGCCATTTACAAAATTTTAGAATGAGAAACACAACCTTAGATTAAACAACGAGGTTCCCCGGGAAATCGGGACAAGCCTTCTGAATGACAGAAAGGAACCAGGTTCACCACAAT
>JAIERY010000352.1 GCA_019746425.1 Cytophagaceae bacterium | reverse complement strand
GCACTTCTTACGTTATTCAGATATCTTGTGGTCTCTCCGGTAATGGGCGCAGCATTTTTAAACCACTGATAAGTTACAGGAGTAGCACCATAATTTCCTCCGTCCAGATTAACAGATGCAGGCGTACATAGATTTGTATTTGGGCCAATATTCGGAGTAGTGAGTGTATTGGAAACAATGACTGTATCTTTTAATACACATAATCCGCTCATAGAATCAACTTCTACTACATAAGTTCCGGGCGTAGAAGTCGGGCCATAGGTTGAAGAAGTCGCACCGCCTATCAAGACACTATTCCTGTACCACTTATAAGTTTTGTTGGTCGTAGATCCGGCATTTGAATTCAAAGTCGTACTTGATACACCACCGCATAAGATTACATTAGGACCAAGATTGGGTTGAGTGCAGCATGATGCAGCACAGGTATAATCTACTATAGAAGTATACGCGTTGCGAAAGTTTAATAATTCATCATCAAAATCTGTCCAGGCAGCGCCACCGCCACTGGCCGCAGAAGATGCCCAGAATAATACGCCTGCATAACCATTTGTGTAGCCAACATCCAGCATTTGCTGATGTGTCCATGATACAGTTTCTGCAGGCCTGTTTGCTGTTTCACCAATGATGGTTGGTTTATCCAACAGATAAGCAGCTGTAGTTCTTTTATAAGGAGCAAAGTCCCATCCATTTCCCGGATCATTCATCCAGTTATAATAGTGAGGAGAATAAAAATCTAATTTTGTTCTCGCGGTATTTCCTGCAGGATAAGCTGCCTGTAGTTCTGAATCTTTATACCAGTTTCCACGCGAGTTTCCATTGATCATGAGATCAGTATTATACTGCATGGATTTACTACCTACTGTCACCATTATTTTAGTGTCAACATTGTGTATGGCTTCGGCACACATGGCAACAAATCTTTGTATAGCTGTTTTATTGGCAGCACCCGTACAACAGTTTTCATACATATGTTCAGGTTCATTGATAATATCATAGGCAAGCAGGTTACATTGGTTTTTGTACCTGTTTGCCATAGGAGTTAAAACATTGTTGATGTAATTATTAGTCTGAGCTACATTGAATACTACATCTCTTTTAGTAGTACCATTCAAAGTAACGCCATCCCATAAACAAAGAATTACCATGATGTTTCTGTTCCTTGCTTTGTTAAGCATGTCATCAAGACTGGAAAATAAAATCGGGTCCGGTCCACTTATATTGGAACCACTGTATTCCGGATCTGCTCTGCCATCGGCATGAATTTTTATTCTTACACAGTTTACTCCTTTTGTTTGAAGCATAGCAAAGTGTGCATCCCACCATGCTGCATTATAACCAGGTGTCACTCCATCCCAGGGACGAATGGCAAAATCCCATCCGTAATGATCTTCCCCACCTGCATTGCTCCAGGCAACATTGGCACCATTCAGAAAATATTGTTTGCAACCTAAAGTGATTCTATTGGGAGGTTGTGCAGAAGCGCTCCAGAATGTGAAGAGAAAAAAAATTAAGGAAAATATATGTAAGGATGTTCTTGTCATAAATTATATTTCCCGTGGTCTGAGGATCATGGTATACACCTTCCTGCTCATTTCCGCCAAACGGCAGGAAGGTTTTGTACACCACTTTCCTTGTTAGGATTTTTGATCATTTATTCTGATCGATATACTAAAGGTAATTGATAAATATAATTTTTCCAAAAATCAATTGTACTTATTCAAGAAATGGTAGTTGTACTTTTTACTTCAAAAATTGAACTTATGCAATAGGATAAAGGGGATTGCTACGATTATTACAAATGAAAATACGATAAAGTATATTTGAAGAAATTAAAAATAATTTTTGATTCAGTATAAAAGCAGAACTTAATGGCCTTATTGCCTGCTTAAACGCAGCATAACGACATCATGTGCGTCAAGAGTAGTCTTAAAAATTTTACCGGTTGTGCCTTGGCCTTTTTTCAACCACAGGTTGCGGATTTTATAAGTGACGGCTTTGAAGTTTACTTCTTTATGAAATAATGAATCGGTCACCGAATTTTCCTTCCAGTCAAACTCAATCCCATCCGCCACATTTTTTCTGTTTAAAAAACATACCGCCCAATCTCCTTTCTCCAATGGCTTAAACCAGATCTCTACACTGTCGATGGTTTTGTATTTAAAACCTTGTATGCCCAAAGGATCCTGATCAATAGCGATTACTTCTTTATTCGTGAGAATTGCTTTGGTTTTTTCGGACATATTTGAAAGATCATTTCCCGCCATTAAGGGAGCGGCAAGCATACACCACATGGAAAAGTGCGCACGATCTTCGTTCTCTGTCATGCCATTTCCAACCTCCATCATATCAGGATCATTCCAATGTCCGGGGCCTGCATACTTACGTAGCCCATCCTGCTTGTCTAATATTTGCAATACACCCAATGAGTACCAACCCCCGTTATCTTTTTTACAATCCCAGCAATGATAAATATCTCCGGTCGTCCGCCAGAGATGTCCGGTGTTTGCTCCCCATGCCCAGGGCTGGTTATCGCCCCACTCGCACAAACTGAAAACGATCGGCCTTTTCGCGGCATACAATGCATCACGCATAGTCATGTAAGCTCCTTCTGCTTTCAACCCTTCTGTATTGCACCAATCATATTTTAAATAATCGACTCCCCATTTAGCATACATGATGGCATCCTGATATTCGTAGCCCCGGCTACCTGGATGACCTCCGCATGTTTTAGATCCGGCACAGGAATAAATTCCGAATTTTAATCCTTTAGAATGAATGTAGTCTGCGAGTGCTTTCATTCCGGAAGGAAATTTTTTTTGATCTCCCTGAATAAAACCTAAACTATCGCGCTGGCCATGCCAGCAATCATCGATGACTATATAGGTATAGCCGGCATCTTTCATCCCGCTCGCTACCAGAGCATCGGCAGCTTGCCGGATTAACTCTTCATTTACATTGCAGGTAAATTTATTCCAGGTGTTCCAGCCCATGGGAGGCTCGAGGGCAAGGCTGTCAAACTTCTGACTGTAACAGTTAATAGTGAAAAGAAATAAAATGAGACTGCATGCTTTCTTCATAGACATTTTATCTGGTAAAGAAATTAATTTACAGAAAATAATTAAAAATTAATTTTTAAGCCTTGTATATTCTTCAAGCGATAAGAGAGAAATGTCATCAATCAGAATATTTCCTGTATAGGCAGGTGAGTTTGATTGCGGGGGATTCACAAAAAAAGCAAAGTCTTTGATCTTCGTAGCATCCACTGTCTGATTGTTTGGCCAGGTCTGAAAAAATTTATCGCTGAAATCAAAGTAAAGATCTACATAATCATTGCTTGCAGAAAATTCTGCAATTGCCGGTTTTCCATTAGTACTATATTCTTTGGTATCATGTAAGTCTACTCTAAGCTTCCCAGCCTGATCAGCTTTCATTCTTATTTTTAAGACAGGTGTTTTAGAAAAGTCAACGGGCTGATCAAATTGCTTTCCGAAAGATTCCCAACCCGGACCGGCATTTTCCAGTTTTAATTTCAACACATCTTTTTTATCTATTTCTGCTCCCGCAAGTTCTATCTTGTTCCACCACCATCCAGCAGCCCCTGTGCTGAAATCTTCAAAAACATAATTGTTGGGATTGGTAATGACTTTCATTCCATCCGATGCCCTGATCTCATCGATGTAAATTTTTCCTGTATAATTAGGACCACCGCCATTAAAATTGATTCTTATCTCAGATATTTTTTTAGAATTTACATCAGCTTTGAAAGGCCAGTTCTGCACCCAGTTACCTCCAAATGAAAATTTATACTCTTTAAAATCCTCTCTTGCTCTTATATATCTTTCCTGCGGACTGTAATTAGTAGATAATCCATCTTCATCTATCAAGTCAACACGTACCTTCAAAGAATCTTTACTGTTTACATCCACACGTGCTTTAATAATGAGATGAGGTGCCTTTGAAAAATCAAGAGGTTGAAATTTAAGAGAAGCCTGTTCCCAGTCAACGCCAACATCTTTTAAATTAATAGTAAGCGAGGTTCCGCTTTTCCCCATAATAACATTACCATGAGATGCGTCCCACTTCCCTACATCAGATTTAGCATGCTGAAATACTCCGCCCTCAACATTCAATACCGAAGGAGACGCTGCATTCATCTCCGCACTGTCCAGCTGAGCCAGAGGTTTATCCTCCGTAAGCGATGCATTCTGAAACCCTGCACAGGCTGTGATAAATAATAATGTAGCTATATAAAAATATTTTCTCATAATACTTATGGAATCATTGAGCCATTGGTAGTGATGGTAAAATAGTCTATTTGGGTATCAATCACATCAGTAGCTGAAAGGCCCGCCGCAGTATTGGCACCTATAAAAAATCCTATGTTTGCAATTTTATCCGGACTATGACTTTTATAAGGAGATGCAGCTGAATTTCCCAAAATAAAATTGGAATACTTTACACTATACAATTTCCATCCATCGTAATTTAAATCAACAGTGTATGTATAATTATCTTCAGTCCCATTATATTGCAAACCATTTCCCATATCATCTTCAAATGTTTCAATTACCAGCTTATAATCTCTTTGCATACCAGACGCACTGAGAGCAGTACCCGCTCCTTTTACATATACATTGAAATAAAAATCGTTTAACGTAGTTGGACCAAAATTAAACATTGCACCCGAAGGACTGACGCCGGCTTTCCCAATATAATAACTTACATTTGCATCATGTCCAGAAATTTTTAAGGAATGAATTCCATGTGGAGTTCCAGGATCAGCAATCTTATCTACCATATCATATTCATTTCCGCTTGCTGTATTGTCAAAGTTGAAAAACCACCAAAGACCTGAAGGATCTTGGAAATTCTTAGCAACTTGATCAACAGTAATATTTTCAAAACTACCTATTATTATTCCTCTGTTCTTTTCAGTACCTACGGTTAATGTAGTAGTGTATGTCTGAGGCCATCCTAAAATGGAAAGCTCTGCTGTTACAGTTTCTGACTGCACAAATAATTTCAGCGTATCAGTTGAACCATCCCAGCTTGCAGTACTTGCATCCAATACATTGCTCACTCCTTCTATTGTTTTTATTGCGCCGGAGGTTTGCCCGGTCAATGTGATTGTCCACCGTACCGTTGCATTAAACGTAGATTGAAAGTACACAGACCCAGAAGCAAAATTGGGATTACTATTGCTTGGTGAGAAACCCGACACTGAAAAATTACTCGGCGCCATTCCCATCGCCGGGCCGTAAAATTCATCATCATATTTTTTACAGGAAAAAATTATAGTGCCTGTAATAAGAAGTAGCGATATGTATTGGAATATTTTTTTCATATATCTCAATATTTTAGAATCTCATGATATAACTAAAGAAGTACTGATTGATCTGATAATTATCAGACGAAAATTTCTTGTTTTCGCTTTTAGACATAAAAGCATTGGCTGCAAAATATATGTAATTGGTAAATCTGTATCTGAATCCACCTGAGTAGATGGATTGAGTTACATCAGCCGTAAATATCTGATAATTGATAGTCTGGTTAAATCCGTTTCTCACTGACAGCACCTCGTCACCGCTGGCTGAGAAATATTTCAGTCCGCCGATCAGGTCAAATTTTTTCAGCACCTCTACTGCCAAACTTCCATCGATCATCATAGAAGTAAGATCTACATTGATCGCATCAGAGCCAGATGTTTTTTCATAACGCATACCTCCGCTCAGAGCCAGCATCTTATTCCAGGTTAATAATTTATTGATGTTTACAGTAGCTCCTCCGTTAAGTACCATGAATTTTCTTTTATCACTAATACCCGTTCCCAATACTTCATTCAGTAATTGTGTATTAAGGCTTGCATAAAGTAATGAATCTTTATTGCCATACTTTACATCAATAGTTAAACCTTTTCTGTTAGGCGTTGCAAAACCATATGGAGTAGAATTATTATATATAGGATTATATAACATTAACGTAGTGGAAAGCGATCTGTTGTAGAGATTAAGATCAGACATCCTGTCAAATATAGTTTGTCCCCGGGTCATGGTTCCGCTCATCCCATCTGCCAGCAGTACCGGTGATCCATCATCAAAAACTCTTCTTGTCTGTGCACCCGGACTATAAAATTCGGGACCGACCAAGCGGTACGAAACAGTAGCGCTTACAGGAATGTATTTATGAGTGGCATTGGCGCCAACGTCAAAAAATCCGTCTTGAGTTTTAAAACTGCTGGCATTATCTGCAATACTCAAATCATAAAATGATCTTCCTACTTCACCAAAGGCCGACAGATTAATAGTTCTGGTTGAGTAAGAAGCTTTAAAGTCTCCTGTGGCAACAGTATTTCTGTAAAATGTAACAGTGTCTTGTACGGTTCCAGTGATATCAGATATGCTGATTACATTACCACCTATCTCCACAAACTTACTTTGCTTGACTTTCATTGTTCCACCGAACAGCAAGCGATCTGGTGTGCTCAGAAAATCTGAGGGTATCACTCTTGTACCGAATGCGCTGAAATAAATGCTCTGAAGATATTTTTTAAAATTGACTGTAGTATTCGCCTGAACTCCCTGCAGCCTCCAGTTATTTCCGAAGTTGAAATTGTCGTACTCCACTATATTTCTTTTTATCTTAAATGCGTCTGCTTCAAACTCTGCAGCGGTAGGCTCATTGAAATTAAATAAAGTGTATTTTGTAAGCTGCAGATCGATATCACCTATATTATAAAGTACTTTTTTAGCAAGTAAACCTTGTACCTGTACCTGTCTGAACTGAAGGTAAGAACCTGTACTGTAAAACCCTCCGAACTCATTGGAAACACGCAATATGGCACTAGCCTTGAACTGCTCGCTGGGCTTTATATTAATACCCAGATCAAAAAGGAATTGTCCATCCAGCTTCTTCTTCACGGAAGAGGTGTCATTTTTAATAAATTCACTTCCTTTATCAAATGCACTGCTGCTGATTAAAGCTCTGCCGTAGCCTGTGAAATAAAAAGGCGACTGTGCATAGGAATAAATTCCAGCGAAAAATAATAAAAATGTTGTAAGTGTCTTCTTGCTGTTCATTACAGAAAAATTTACTTTTTAGAAAAATATTTTTAATTCAACGTTTGTATCAAATCCTTTAAACTCATCCAGCGTAAAGTTTTTATCTTCGAAGCTGTACCATCTTTGTCTCAGGTAAAGTCCTGCTGTTGGAGATATATCTATATCGAGTCCAACACCATATCCCAATCCAGTCTGGTCAATTGGTTTTCCATTGGGAGCCAAATCTGTTCTGTCATTACCCAACACTCTTTCAGCACCCACCAGGCCAACGACTGTAAGCTTAGGCTGTATATTATAGAAGATCATAAACTCTTCATAGAAGCTTCTGATAAATGCCTTATCATCGAATAAAGCAATCGGAGAAAGTTTATCCTGAACAGAATTGTAATTGATGAAATTGGAGAAGATAATATCTCTTCCTAAAAAGGAAGTTTTATATTTTGCCGAAAAATCTATAAGGTTAAATCCTTTTTTATAATCCGGATTTACGTCCGTGATGGTTGCTTTCTCCCAGCTTCTTCTCCATGCATTTAATAAGCGGCCGTACGGGCCTTGCATGTTTCGGTAGAATACAAATTGTGATCTTACAATTCCGTTCAGCCTGTGCTGGTAAGTAATGGTATTGAACTTATTTTCCAGTTCCTGCTGCGAAGAAAGCGCAAGCACAAATTTCAGCTTTTTAATATCTATGCCTGTAGAGAGATTTATGCCCTGTCTGTTATTTGTCAATTGTCCGAACTCAGCCACAGCACCTTCGAAAGTAGTAGTATTATATAGCATCTGCTGTCCGAACTGAGGTTGAATATTCCTGTTGGAAGTATTCATAATGGAACTGTTGAGGTTCACGATATTTGATCCTATATGAAAATACTGTAAGTTCACTGGCACCGGAAAAATTTCTTTTCCTGCCGATGCTTTCACATTCACCAGCGGGTCCCATCTTCTTACACTATCTACAGGATTTGAAATGCTTCCCGTTCCTGCTTCCGTGTATAATGAAAGTCCTTTGAAGTTTAAGTTTAATTCTCCAGTTACAATCTGTTCTTGCTGAACATTTTTAAAATTTCTACTATAGCTTTGCGGCCATCTGATAACCCTCGACTGATACAGATTTACAGATGCAACATGACTGGAAAATTTTTTATTCAGCTGCAAAGCAGTCATGTCCTGATTATTGTTTCCCTGAAAACTCTGGAAACCTCCGGTGCTGTTTGTTTTCCCATAAGCAAAACGAAAGCCGGTTCTGAATGGAAGCTGAGTTCCCACTAAAGTGATCCCTTGAATGGAACCGCTGCCCCAGCGTGAATCGCGGGCAATATTTTTATCTTCATAAAAGCCTTTATACCTTCTGAAAGAAACAGTCTGCCATTCCCACGGATATCTTTCAAACATATCATCACGGTATTCATAATTCCATAGTGTAGCAGGAGACATGCTGAAATATAATACCCCGCCAGTTTTGAAATCAAACTTTCCAACATCGGTGAGAATACTTCCACCCAGGTTGAGCCATCGGTATGATTGAATTCTTTTTGGAAAACCTATAGCACCGGGAGCATTGGGATCGCTGTTGAAAATTTGTCCCGTCATCTGGTTATCAATCACAAAATCTACTTCAAAAGAAGTATTTGCGGTAGGCTTCCCTGTTAACAGCAACATGATAAGAGGCTCTCTGTAACCAGTGACCATTCCATTTCCAAGAGGGTTGTCAGGATAAAGACCATTGATCATTATCGTCTTTGGAGTGAGAGGTCCGCCCGTGATATAATTTTTCTGGATATTTCTATAGGTAACAAAACTTCTGAAATATCCCCCAACTTTTATATCGGTAAACTTTGGTTTTTTATTCTGAGCTTCCGTGCTAGAAGCCAGTGCAAGTATTAAGATAAAAATGGAAAGGACATTTATCCTTAAGCGAACTTTAATTGAAGACATCAAAAAGAAGTTTTGTATGTTAATAGTGCCCGACACGATGCAATCTTATATAAAAAATACAATTTATAAAACTATATCAAGATTTTTTTTAAGCTCTCATGATTCTGTAAATTTTATAATTTATTCCGAAATAAATTTTATTTTTTGAAAACAACGACTTAAATTAAATAAGAATAACACTATTAAAAATTGATTTAACAATAAAAAAATTTCGAAATGTTAGCTAATGAGAATTAAAATAATCTTTCCATAGTACAAAAAATATATTACTTTTGAACCACGAGTTCTATCTGATTTATGAGAATAAAATTAATTTACTACTACCTGGGATTTACGTCGCTTTGCTTTTATGGTTCGGCTTTTTCGCAGAACGATAACAAGCATTTAATTTCCTTCGAAGGCAAGTCAATTTTTATCAACGGTATGAATGTGCCATGGAATAGTTTCGGAAGTGATGTAGGCAATCATTATATGTGGGGTAATAATTACAAGCCGGAATGGTTTGAAAAAATGTTCAGCGATTGTGAAGCAAACGGTATTAACTGTGTAAGAATGTGGATCCATACAGATGGCAGAGCCAATCCGGAGTTTGATCAGAACGGATCAGTGAAAGGAGTTGACTCAGATTTTTACCCGGTACTGGACGATATATTTCTGCGCGCAAAAAATCACGGCGTGCTATTGATGCCTTGCCTCTGGTCTTTTGACATGTGCAAAGATACCAGGAAAGATGCGGGGATGTATGCAGGCTTTCATACCGATTTAATTACTGACACGCTCAAGACACGCTCCTATATTAATAATGTAGTTATTCCGATGGTTAAACGTTATGACAAACACTGTAATCTTTTTGCCTGGGAGATCTGCAATGAACCTGAGTGGGCAGTGAAGAGGGAAGGGGAAGATGCGATGGACAAAATGATTCCTGTCACGCTGCATGAAATGCAAAGATTCCACGCGATGATCGCAGCGGCCATTCACAAAAATTCTTCAAGAATGGTTACTACCGGTTCGGCCTCGCTCAAATGGAATTCCGATGTGGCTCCTGCATCAGGAAACTGGTGGAGCAATGAAGCGCTGCAAAAATCCTATCCTGACAAAGATGCCTATCTTGATTTTTATCAGATACATTATTACGACTGGATGCATCAATGGAAATTTGATCCCTTCAACAAAGATTATCCGGTAGAATACTGGAAGCTTGACAAACCCTGCCTCATCGGAGAGCAACCGGGAAGCCTGGAAAAAGATAACCTTTATCCCAATGATGATAAAGTAAATAATGCCTATGATAATCATTATACCGGACATATGTTCTGGTCATACAATGGAGGAGACGGATATGGTGGTTTTGATGATTTTAAATTGTCATGTAAAAAATTATTCGAAGCGCACAAAGAAGATATATTCCCGATAATTCCCTGCAAAACTTTAAGCCCTTCCAATCTTCAGTTTAAAATAGAAAAGAGCAAAGACAAAAATAAATTATCGTGGAAAGCGGAAGACGCTGCCAAGGTGGCTTATTTCGATATAGAGAAAAGCAGTGACGGAGTAAACTTTAAATGGGTAAGAAGAATTACTGCCAACGAAAATGGCGATGTAGATTATTTTTATAATGATAAAACAGAAGGAAAAACTTTTTACAGAATTAAATTAAAAGAAATGGGAGGCTTCGAAGGTACTTCAGAAGTCTTTGTGATTGAATAGAATTAATAATTACTGCTTTCCGCCATATAATTAATATAAGCAGGCATAAAATTTGATAACACTTATATTATTATGAAAAGAAAAAACCTGGTACTCATTATTTTTTTGCTTTGCATCGCTCTGCAATCTTTTTCGCAAAATAACAACAAACACCTGATTCATTACGAGGGAAAACCAATTTTCATCAATGGAATAAATGTTGCCTGGAATAATTTCGGAGGCGATGTGGGAATCCATAAGGAATGGGGGGCTCAATATGATTCAGCCTGGTTTGAAAAACTTTTCAAAGGATGCGAAGCCTATGGAGTAAATTGCGTACGTCTCTGGATTCATATCGACGGAAGAGCAAACCCGGAATTTGATAAAAATGGATATGTAACAGGGGTCGATGCCGAATACTATAATAACCTGGATGACATATTCAGGAAAGCAAAAAATCATGGAATATTCATCATGCCAGTACTATGGTCTTTTGACATGTGTAAAGATTTTACCAAAGAAGCAGGCCCAACTGCCGGAAAGCATCACGATCTGATTTCAGATTCTCTGAAGACAGTTTCTTATGTAGATAAAGTGCTAGTCCCGATGGTGAAAAGATATGAGAACCAATGCAATCTTTTTGCTTGGGAAGTATGCAACGAACCGGAATGGGCCATTGACAGACCGGGAGATAAGTGGGATTATAAATCAGACTTTACGGTGTCTTTAAGAAACATGCAAAGGTTTCATGCCATGATTGCTGCAGCCATTCATAAAAATTCTAAAAAAATGGTTACTACAGGATCGGCTGCACTGAGATGGAGTTCTGATGTGCCGCCTGCGCTTGGAAATATCTGGAGCGATGCTGCGCTTCAGAAAGCATACAATGATAAAGATGCTTACTTTGATTTTTACCAAATACATTACTACGACTACATGCATAATGATCATTTCGATCCCTTTGATCTTAACTATCCTTTTGAATACTGGAAACTTGACAAGCCCTGCCTGATCGGTGAGCAGCCGGCCAATGACTGGAGAGATACACTTTATAAAAATGATGTAAAGGTGGAGAATGCGTATAAGAATAAATATGCAGGCCATATGTTCTGGTCTTACAATGGCTATGACAAGCTTGGACACTGGGATGAATTTAAAGATGAGTGCAAAGATTTCTGCGACCTGCATAGAGCAGAAGTATTTCCTTTCACCGCCTGCAAAACCATGACAGGATCATTCCTGAATTTTAAAGTTGAAAAAGGAAAAGGCAAGAACAAGCTTTCATGGAAATCAGATGAGCCCGAACTGGTGATGTATTATGAAGTGGAGAAAAGCACAGACGGTGTTAACTTTAAATGGGAAAGGAGGATTTTAAAAAATGAGAACAACGATCCGAATTATTTTTACAATGATAAAGCCGAAGGAAAAGTTTTCTATAGAATAAAATACAGAACCGCCGGCGGCTTTGAAGGAGTGTCGGAGATTTTTGTGGCTGAGTGATTTTAATGATTTAGCTTAATAAAATAATCAGATGCCAACAGCGGTTTGTCATTTCGATCCCGATAACTATCGGGATCGAGATGTTGCCTTTTCAATTTAACAATACGCTTTTTACGAACTTCTCTCTAAAATCGCCGTTTAAATAATTCATGAGATTTCTAAAAAATAAAATTTTACTTTTTTATACTTTATTACTGCCTTTAGCAGCGAGCTCTCAGCTTATAAATCTTTCAGGCAAAAATTTCTTTTTAAACGGGGCTAACATCGCATGGTACAATTATGGCTGGGACTTTGGCGATAATGCCGCAGGATTCGGGGGAGGCAATGGCTACGATGCGGTATGGTGGGAAAATACTTTTACGGATATAGAATCCTATGGGGGAAACTGTGTAAGAATATGGATACATTGCAAGGGAGAACATAACCCGCTTTTCGATGTGAACGGAAAGTGCAGCGGCTTAAATAATAATTTTTTCAATAACCTCGATAACCTTCTGCAAAGAGCAGAAGCACATAACATCATGGTGATATTCTGTCTCTATGACTTCCTGGTAGCAGATATAGGAAGACATGATCTCATGACAGATACCAGCAAAACCAAAGCATACATCAACAACGCTTTGATACCAATGGTACAACGTTATGCCAATCAATGCAATTTAATTGCCTGGGAAATCATCAGTGAGCCGGAGTGGATTATGAATGGTATCCCCGGAGGAGGAAACTATGCAGGCGGACCGGTAACCATTACACAGATGCAGAGATTTGTAGGCATGTGTGCTTCCGCGATACATCAGTACAGCGCTAAATATGTTACGGTCGGCTCTGCGTCTATCAGATGGAATGCGTCTATTACTCCTGCCGTAGGAAATTTCTGGAGTGATGCAGCCCTTAAAGCCGCAGCTTACAATGACAACAATGCTTATCTTGATTTTTATCAGGTACACTATTATGACAATATGGGAACTGGTTTATCTCCTTATAGTAAAACAAAGGCAGCATGGGGCTTTGACAAACCTACTCTTGTAGGAGAGACAGGCGATGCAGGCAGCTATACTTATCAGCAGCAATATGATTACTCTTATAGTAACGGATTTGCCGGCTGTCTCATGTGGGCCTATGAATCAGGAGGCGCTGCTGCATGGAATGACTTTAAAGATGAAATGAAAACTTTCAGAGACAACAACATTTCTGTTGTGGATTTTGACTGCGCATTGTTAGCAACTGCACACGCAGTGGAAGAACAAAACTTTTCTATGGGAACATTGCTTGATGAAGGCAATGCAATTCAAATCAATTTTGAGAAACTATCGGGTATAAAAAACATCAGGTTGGTGAATGTAAATGGCGTGGAAATTTTATCAATGCCGGTTGAAAAAGAAACTTCAATGATAATTGAGAATACTTTAAAGAGCGGGATGTATATTATTCTTCTGGAGGGTGAAGGAAAAGTTTATTCTAGGAAGATAGTAGTGAGATAATTATTCTGCAAGAAATACTCTTGTCATTCAGGAGGAACCTAGTTATGCATTAGCAGAATCTACACTACAAGTTTTTTCCATTTAGGGTTCAATTCAGCGAATAACAGTTCTTTCTTTTCACGACTAAGATCTTTTATTTCCTTTTCCCTTTCCAGAGCTTGATTAACATCGCTAAATCTCTCGTAATAGATTAACTTATAACAGTAATAAGCCCCTGCAAAAGACTTTTTATTTCCTCTATTTTCATAATGTTGAATCATTCTGCTATAAAGATCATTTGTAATTCCTGTATATAAAACTGTATGAGGTGGATTGGTAGTGATGTAGACAAAATAATTCCCAGTACTCATTAATTTTACCTTACTGCTAATGTATAACTAGGTTCCTCCTGAATGACATTAAAATGTCTGCACTGCAAAACTCCAACCCATCTATTCATAATAAAAAATTACTTCCTCCATCTCTCCAGTTTAGGAATATTCCGGGTGAAAAAGCCTGCAATGAAACCGGGAAAGCCAAATTCTTTTAATTTTCCTTTCACTAGTTCTTTCATCTGTCCTACCGTTATATCCGGGCGGGTAAATTTTCCATTTTCATAACAACGGGAACAATACATGATGCTTTTGCTTCCGTCTGCATTGGTATCTCCGCCTTTCTCATCACGCTTCAGAGGCATTCCGCAACTCTGACAATTTTTATATCCTTTTTCCATAGCTATAATTTTCTGAGTAGCCTTTATAACTCTTATTGTTCATTATTGGTGCCGCTTGCCTTCATTCAAAATTCACAATTCAGCATTCATAATTAAAATTTACACTCCAATCAGTGCGGCCCCCAGTACACCCGCAGAATCACCCAGTTTATTTCTCACTATAGGAGTAGTAAGATCATCATTGAAAATATAGTCCTTGACTTTATTCAGACCGAGCACATAGAGCTCTTCTATATTGGAAAGGCCTCCGCCAAGAATGATAATATCGGGATCGAGGATGGTGATGAGATTTGAAAATGCTTTTCCGAAATAAGCAAAAAATTCAGACATGATGACTTTGGCATTGGCATCGCCTAACCTGTATCTTTTTACAATTTCATTCATGGAAAGTTTTTCGTTGTACAATTCCAAGTATCTGTTCTCTACACCTTTTCCGCTTATGAACGTTTCTACACATCCAATTTTCCCGCAATAACATTTCTGTCCGGTTGAATTGATAATAGAATGCCCCCACTCTCCTGCTATCGATTGCAAGCCATTGATCAGCTTTCCATCCACTATATAACCTCCTCCGATTCCTGTTCCCATGATGGCGCCGAAAACTCTCTTCTTTCCCTTACCTGCACCAAGATTGGCTTCAGCCATCGCAAAACAGTTAGAATCATTCTGCCTGGCAATTTTTCTTCCCAGCTTTGCTTCCAGGTCATCTACAAATCTTCTTCCATTCATCGAAACAATGTTGGAATTTTTCATAAGGCCGGTTTTTTTAGAAATAGAGCCCGGTGTGCCGATGCCAAAAGTGTGTTTTTTATTTTCTATTTTTTCTACCATCTCTTTATACAAATCAGCAAGCTGATCTATGAGATGCTCATATCCTTTTTCCTGCTCGGTCGGGATCCTTTTTCTGAATATTTCATTCATTTCATTATCCAGGATTATCCCTTCCGTCTTAGTCCCTCCGAGATCTATTCCCATCTTAAATATTTTACTTTTGGGCCTCATATTAAGCTTGGTTAAAAAATTGAAATTAATAAAGTCTTACTAACTCTTGACAAGAATAAGAACTGTTAAGCTAATATTTTATACGTTTTTCGCTTATTTCTTATCCTGAAAACCAGTTACTTCCATGTATGAGCGGATCACAAGAGGTTGTAATTTAAGCACATATATAATGTGATTTATAAAAAATATTAATTTTTTTATAAAAAATTGCGTAAAAAAGTGCAGTTTATAAGTCATTCATTATGTCTTATTCAAAAAAAGTACTAGTTTTAGCCTCTAATTTTTAAAATAATCGAATAATTATTATGGCAGGCATTTCTAACAATTCTAATCCGGTAAAAGCCACTATTGATCCCAATGCAAATTATACTGTTCCGCTAGTAGTTGTCACCACTTTATTTTTCATCTGGGCATTTGTTACCAACCTTAATGATGTATTGGTGCCTTACCTTAAAAGAGCATGTGCACTGGATGACTTTACTGTACAACTTGTAAACTTTGCTTTTTTTATAGCCTACTTCGTAATGTCAATTCCTGCATCAATGATCATCAGGAAAATGGGATATCAGAAAGGGATTGTAGTAGGATTAGGATTAATGATCATAGGAGCAGCCTTATTTATTCCTGCGGCTTCTACAAGAATTTATCTTTTATTTTTAGGCGGACTTTTCATTCTGGCATCAGGAGTAACTTTGTTACAGGTTGCAGCAAATCCATATGTTTCTTTACTAGGCCGTCCGGAAACTGCCTCCAGCAGATTAAATCTTTCTCAGGCATTCAACTCAATCGGTGCTGCAGCAGGTCCTTATTTAGGCGGTCTGTTGATCCTTTCCCAATTAAAAGAAGAGGAATATGAAAAATTTTCAGCTGCTGAAAAGCTGGCATATCTCAATGATAAAGCTGATGATGTAGTATGGGGATATGTAGGTCTGATTATGATTCTTCTTTTTCTTTGTATGCTAATTGGCTTTGCCAAACTTCCGAAAATTCAGCAGGAAGAAGAAGTAAATTCAAAGTTCAATGTATTTCAGCATTCTAACCTGGTCTTCGGAATTATATCCATATTTATGTACGTAGGAGCGGAAGTCGCTATTGGAACCAACCTTATACGATTTGCGGGATTAAAAAATATTGCCGGATTATCAGAGCAGAGCGCGAGCTTATATGCAACTTTCTACATGATATGTGCAGCAACCGGAAGATTCTTAGGAGCATATCTTCTTGGGAAAATCGATCCGGGTAAAGCGGTAGGTTTCAATGCAGCTGCTGCTATTGTTTTGATTTTAACAGCCGTATTCGGCAGCGGATATATAGCCTTAATTTGCCTGGTATTTGTAGGTCTTTGCAACTCCATTATGTTCCCAACCATCTTTACTCTTGGTATCAAGGGCCTCGGACCTTACATGGCAAAAGGATCTTCGTATCTGGTAATGGCAATAGTAGGAGGAGCTTTCATACCTCCTGTAATGGGTTTAATGGCGAAAATGCTCGGAGGTGATATTCAAACAGCTTTCCTTATTCCTGCAGCATGTTATGTATTCATTGCATTCTATGGATTTAAAGGATCTAAAAACACGAAATTGGAAGTAGAAGAAATACTTGAAAAATCTCCTTCCACCGTAGCAGGATAATTAATAATATTCAACAAATAAAAAAGGCTCTTGTGATCATCTCAAGAGCCTTTTTATTTTTAAGAAGCTTTACTCAGCTTTTTAAACGTGCATATGCTTCTTCCATTCTTTCCTTCGGCACACAAAGCGATACACGCAAATATCCCTTTCCGTTGGATCCGAAAATTTCTCCCGGAGTGATAAAGATAAATTTATCGTACAGCAGCTTGTCTACAAATGCGGTCACATCAGGAATTGCTTTGGTATCTTTCGGCTTAGCCCATACAAACATGCCCACCTGGTCTTTGCTGTATTCAAAATTCAAATAGTCGAGTATCTTATATACCACTTCTCTTCTCTGGTGATATACTTCATTTCTTTTCTTATGCCACTCTTCACTATTCTCCAGCGATTTGATCGCCGCCATCTGCAGTCCGAGAAACATTCCTGAATCAATATTGCTTTTCACTGCAAGCGCAGCGTTTAGATATTCTTCTTTGCCAAGCATCATTCCCATTCTCCAGCCAGCCATGTTGTGTGACTTACTGAAGGAATTTAATTCTACCGCAACATCCTTTGCACCTTCCACCGATAAAATACTTATAGGAGGTTTTTTATTAAGCACAAGACTATATGGATTATCATAACACAGAAGAATTTTTTTCTCTTTTGCAAAAGCAATCAGAGATTCAAGCACTTCTTTTTTTACCTCTGTACCGGTAGGCATGTGCGGATAATTCAGCCACATGATCTTTACTTTGGAAAGATCTTCTTTCCTTAAAGCATTCAGATCGGGATACCAGCCGTTTTCTTCTTTCAGATCATAGTGCCTGATCTTTGCACCGATCAGATTGGTAAGTGAAGAATAAGTAGGATAACCAGGATTAGGTACGAGCGCTTCTTCACCCGGATTTAAAAACGCCATCGAAAGGTGCAGTATGCCTTCCTTGGATCCCATCAAAGGCAAAATTTCCTTATTAGGATCAAGTGCAACGCTATAAACTCTTTTATAAAATTCTGCTATTTTTTCTCTAAGCTCCGGAATAGAACGGTACGGCTGGTAGCCATGAACATTCGGGCGCTGTGCCGTTTCACTTAAAGCTTTTATTGCCTCTTCTGACGGAGCAAGGTCGGGACTACCGATTCCAAAATTAATTACGTTCTTTCCCTCCTTATTTAATTTTGCAATCTCTTCGAGCTTTCTTACGAAATAATATTCTTTTACCTGATCAAGCCTGTTTGCTTTTGGTATAATCATGTATCACTTCTCCTTTTTTGTATTCGCCAAGTATTTTTAATTCTTTGACAATAGAATTTATTTCTATGCTTTTTTTAAAGTCAGCATATTTACTCCACTCACAATCCACATAAAAAGTATATTCATTGGGTTTCCCAAGAATAGGTATGCTTTGGATTTTGGTGAGGTTAATATTATTGTCTACTATAATCCTGAGCATATTAGCCAAAGCTCCTACCTGGTTTGGCAATTGAAAACAAAGTGTTGCTTTTTCTGCCGCTTCAATTTTAGATTTCTTGTCCCTGGAGAGAATCATGAAACGTGTGAAATTTTTTTTCTCCGTTTCTATTCCTTCTGCAATTAAATTTAGTCCGTATACTTGTGCTGCATACCTGCTGGCGATAGCGGCAACGTCTTTCTCATTATTCTTTTTAATATCACGTGCACTGTCTGCCGTATCGTGATACTCTTCAATTTTCCAGTCAGGATGATCAGATAAAAATTCATCGCATTGCCACAGGGCCATGTAATGCGATCTGACTTTTTTTACATCAGAAAGTTTTACTCCCGGTAAAGCCATCAGATTCTGCTCTATTCTTAATTGAATTTCCCCGATGATTATAAAATCAAAATCTTC
>JAIERY010000164.1 GCA_019746425.1 Cytophagaceae bacterium | reverse complement strand
TACCTTCTCATCCAGGTTATAATGAAATAATTTATTGCGATACATCTAGCGCCATACGTCCGGTTCACGGAACCAGAGTCTACACCATGTACGGAAACGACCTTGATGGAAATTATTATTCTATGAATTTTGGCGCTACACAGCTGGTGACAAATTCCTTCGGGATTAATACACAAAATATCTCTGCCGACGACCTTTATTTTAATGTGTATGTGTACAGCTATGGACAAAAAGGGTCCAGGATGAGCATAAATTTTGAAGAAGATGACGACGCCGATCCGATAAATGGTCCGCTTGCCTATAATCCTACGGTAGACGACGCGTACAAACTTATTTTGGTGCTGCCTGAAAAAGAAGGCTGGTATTTATATTCTAAAAAATACGCGGACCTTCCTTTGTCGGCAGATGCGAATGAAGGAAGCAATGGAAACAAAATCCATGAACCAGCGAAATTATACGGAGTCAATTTTGTGTTGTTATCAACTCAGCCTTTTCTGCAGCCAAAACTGAGTCTGGATTATGCAATATTTACCATCGGGAATCCATTGCCTCCGATAGAATAAATTATTTGATGATTTTATAAGGAAAAAGAAATGAAATCTATTAAAGCTATAAAGATCAGTATGTGGAAATTCGGAGTGTGTATTGCAACGTGCGCGGGATTATTTGGATGCGTGAGATTTGAGCAATTTACTTTGGACGATACCGGAACTGAAAACCGTGTAGTGGCTAAGGCGGAAAATATGATTTTGATAGATCACTTTGACGCGGACCTTGGATGGCAGTGGTGGACAACAGAACGTATTAAGCTATCGAGTTTCAAGGGAAATATGATTGCCAATACGAATAAAGTAGGACCTGATTGGGGATGTTTTGGAAAAAATCTGAACGGTTCTATCGATGCGACAAAGTATCAGGTACTGAAAGTAAGGGCAATGGCGCAAGGAGAGCCTGGAACAAAATATGCGGAACTGAGATTCACTCTAAGGGACGGAAATAAATATGAAACCAATGGGAATCCCGCTGTGGTCAGAATTCCGGCTGACGGAAAGTTCCGTGATTTTTATGTCAGCTTGGCAAACAGATGGATCCAAACTTGGCCTGGAAAAAAGAAAGTAGATTCATCGGATATTCGCGATGTTCTTATTTTTATAAATCCCGGAGGAAAACCTTTTACCGGAGCAGTTCAGATGGACTATATTCAATTAATACCATCGGATCAGATGCCTGAAGGCGCAGATGTTATTCCTTTTGATGGTATCATTGATCTTTTTGACGAGAGCGCTTCCTGGAATATGGGAGAGAAGCTGGACTATGATGTGGTAGATAAAGCGCTTCAGGTAATCAACTATGAAACCGGGCCTGGTTGGGATAACATCAATAAAAGGTTTGATCCCATCGATATGACAAAGAATCCGGTTGTAAAACTGCGCGCGAAATTACCCATGAATTCTGATCCTTTACATTTGCGAATTATGGTTCAGGATTCTAAGGATAACATGACAGATGCTTTTCCTATGGATATTGATCTTCAGCCCGACGGGATCTATAGAGATTATTATTATGATTTTTCGGGAAAATTTTTACAAAAGCCGGAAAGCAAAGGTCCTGATAAAGTCAATGTAAATCCCAAAGAGATTGTACAGATTTATGTCTTTCCTAATCCCGGAGGGAAAGCGTTTTCCGATACGTTTTATATAGATGAAGTGCGGATTCTTGATTACGATAGTGTTCCGGCAGGAGTAATTAAAAAAAGATATGGAATGATCGATGATTTTGAAGAAGGTTCAGCCATTAAATGGAAACCGGAAACAGATAATCTTAATCTTAGCCTAGTAAATGGGACTTTAAAAATCGAAAATGGCAATTCCGGTATGTATGAAGCGACAATAAAATGTCAATTGGAAAAATTTAATGTAAAGCATTATCCTGTTTTAAAATTTAATTTAGAAAATGTTAAAGGACAAGATCTTAAAATTGGAGTAATATTAAAAGATTCTAGTGGCTCAGAAACCCAAGCGGTTTATGGTATTTCTTCCACTATAAATGAAGGGGGAAAGCTTTTATATACATTTAATTTCATGGAAATGCTTAAAAACAAGGAAGTAACCGATATAGTAGCTTTCTCAGATATAGTGGAAGTGAAACTTATATTCAAGACATCAGGCGGCCCGCTCTCTCAATTTTACGTAGATAATATACAATTTGATAATTAAAAATTGGGCTGAATTACCTTAAATCAGCATTTTTAATAAAAAATCATTATGTTATTTTGACACATCAAAAAAATGCCCTATATTGGTAGTGTTAAAGCAACATAACATAAGTTAATAGAAATAGATAAATTTTTAAACCCTTAAGATTATGAAAAAATTAATACTACCTCTTTTGTCATTGATATTCTCGACAGCAGTGGCGCAGGTGCAAAATCCATCAACCGGAGTATATGTAGGAGCTACTGGTTTTGTAGATAACTTCACTTCTGCTACATCCTGGGCGTCCTCACCTTATGGATGGTTTACAGGAAGTCCATCTCAGTATAGTGTTACTCAGACAGGTAATGGATTTCTTACTATAGGTGTAACAAACGGATCGCCTAATTATGAAAACATTGGAGCATATGGACTTAACCATACTTTTCCTCCAATTAATATCACCAATAATAAATCCGTTACCATGGTACTAACAAATGAACACGTAACGGATCAGGCTAATATTCGAATTGCATTAAGAGGTACTCAGAATGGTGATTTAGTGGATATAAATAGTTCCGCAGCGGCAAATAGCGGAGGATGGGGTACATGGATAACAGTAAACCCTCCATTAAATCCTGGGGAGACTAGAACGGTAACATTTAATTTAACTAATGCTTATATGGAGCATATGCCAGCCGATAATACAAGATTTCCTAATAACATTTGCAATTCTTCAAATCCGTATTACAGTTCTCTTTCCGGAGCATGTGTAAGTCCTGTAACGATGGATTCTATTACGGGTATTTTCATCTGGGTAAACGCAGGCGCGCACCCAACAAACTCATGGCCGGGTTATGATGTCTTTACTGGCACTGTCAAATTGGATAAATTAATTATTGGTCAGGATGTAACTCCATTAGGAGTTTCCAAGCCAAGTAACTACTTGGGCGCATCTCAGTTATATCCCAATCCTTCCTCTGAAGAAAGTTTTCTTAAATTCTCTTTAAAAAATTCAGGCAATGTTAAAATCGATATTAAAGATTTGTGTGGAGTACAGATGTTGAATGTAAGGGATGAATTTTTAAGTAGCGGAGAGCATACTTTACCAGTTAATTTATCCTCTATTGGGAATGGTATCTATTACGTGACCTATCAATTTGAAGATGGCTCAATTTATTCAGATAAGTTAGTAGTGTTAAAGTAAACTATAGTCAATAAGGTAAGGGACGGATTAGTAAAGATAATTTAAATGAGGTAGAGTTATAGGGGCTTCCCCATTTAGAGTGGAAAAGGCAGCGCGTATTTGCGCTGCCTTTGTCATTAATATTTTTAGGATAATAATTTCATTAATTGTAATTTTTTTGTAGTTTTGTTAATAAGACACAACAAAAGTTTTATGAACTATCTTTTGAATTTTTACACCTCTAAAAGTTTTTCTGAAAAAACGATTATTGGTAATTTCATAGGTGAAAGAGTAAAGCCATCTCAATACTATAATTATCCGTCGGAAATTATCAGCGGGATTTATTTTAATAAAGGGGTCAATAATTTCATACAAAATTCGGTTTATTATAATAAGAGTAAAGAAAGGTTGGATCCCAGATACGGTAAATATTCCTCCAAAATAATTGATATCGTTTACGATCATTTTCTGGCATTGAATTGGAAGAAATATAATTCATGCGATTTAAATTATTTTATTAAGGAAAAAAATATGCTGGTGATAGAAAATTATTCAGTAATTCCTTATAAGCTGAAGAAACTGTTCCCGCAGCTAATCATGAGTGAGTGTCTGAATAATCTGGCTACTGTATCCGGACTTCATAATTTTATGAAATGGGTAACGACGAAAGATACTTTCAGGTCAAGTTCGCATTTTTGTTTAATGGATCTTACCCAGAACTATTCTGAATTCAACAAGGATTTCGAACTATTCATGGAGGAGTTGGAAGCGTATGTTTCGAACTATTCAATGGGTGAACTAAAAGAGCCGGTTTTACATTTCCCATTTATGATTGCGAATGCAAGTTAATATAAATACATCGCTGCTGGTCAAGGCGATTTATATTTCCCTTTCTGTGGTCCGTTCGACCATAGCCAGGCGCTTTTAATAATATCTTTTAAGTCTTTATATTCCGCTTCCCATTTCAATATTTTCTTGGCTCTGGCCGGGTTGGCAACCAATTGGGCTGGATCGCCGGCTCTCCGTTGTCCTAATACGACAGGAACTTTTTTCCCGGTTACTTCTTCCGCGATGCGTATCACCTCTTTTACGGAAGCGCCTCTTCCTGTTCCTAAATTGCAAGCCATTGATTCACCGCCTTTCAATAAATAATCCAACGCGCATAAATGAGCTTTCCCCAGGTCTACGACGTGAATATAATCCCTTATGCAACTTCCATCCGGAGTACCATAGTCTGTTCCGAAAATGGTAACTGAATCTATTTCACCTTTTATGGCGCTAAGCACTAATGGAATAAGATGACTCTCCGGATTGTGATCTTCCCCTATTTTTCCATCTTCCCAGGCGCCAGAGGCATTAAAATATCTCAGGAAAACATAGTTGAAATGATAGGCTATGTGAAAATCGTGCAGAATCTTCTCCAGCATTAGTTTGCTTTGTCCATACGGATTAATGGGGTTCTGTTTATGCAATTCATCCAACGGCATATATTCCGGATCTCCGTATGTAGCGCATGTAGAGGAAAATATAAAATTAAGACATTTGTATTTTAGCATGACTTCCAGCAGGACAAGAGGAGCGCTTACATTATTAGTATAATATTTCAACGGATTATTGACCGATTCACCTACATAAGCATATGCCGCAAAGTGAAGAACTGCCTGGATTGGATATTTGGAAAAAATATTTTCAAGCTCTTCCCTGTCTCCTATATCGCCTTTAATGAAGATAACTTCGCTATTTACGATAGATTCCTTGTGCCCGTATACGAGATTATCTAACACTACTACACGGTACTTTTTTTCAGCTAAAAGGCGCACTGTATGCGATCCTATGTAACCAGCGCCTCCGGTTACCAGAACCGTTTTTTCTGATTTTTCTTTCATTTTAATTGAAAATTAACGTTTGAGAAAGATTCTAATATTATAGAACCGTATGTTTTGTTTTATTATTTATGTTGTGTATATTTAACATATCAATTGTAGTGTCAAATATACATAATTAAAAACATAATATAAGCGGGCTTTAAAAATAAGTGCCTGAAAGCTATGTCAGAATTAAGATGGAATCCTTTATTGAAAACATATTCGATTGTTGCTTCTAATAGGCAAGAACGACCTAATATGCCTAAAAACTGGTGTCCTTTTTGTCCAGGATCAGGTAAGGTACCGGAACAATATGAGCTATATATATATCCCAACGATTTTCCGGCTTTAAGTTATTTTCCTTCTGTTCCTGATATCAGATCATCCAATCTATATGCTGTTGAGGAAAATTATGGAAAATGTGAAGTAGTCCTGTATTCTTCAGACCATTCAGCTTTATTATATAATCTTCCAGATCAACATATTTACAATCTGGTTAATCTGTGGGCGGAGAGAACCATTGAAATTTCTAAAGATCCGCGCATTAAGTATGTTTTTGTATTTGAAAACAGGGGCGAAGAGGTAGGAGTTACTATGCCACATCCTCACGGACAAATATATGGTTATCCGTTTCTTCCTTTAAAATTACAGGTTGAATTGGATTCTTGTAAAGAGTATTATGAGAAGACCGGCAATAATATGCTATTGGAAATGAACAAGGAAGAAAGCCATTACGGCAAAAGGATCATAACAGAAAACACATCCTTCTTAAGCTATATTCCATTTTTCACTGATTATCCGTATGGTGTTTTTATCAGCTGCAAAAAAAAGAAAAGTACATTTGCGGATTTCAATGAAGATGAAAAAATGGATTTGGCTTGTATACTGAAAGATATTACAGGTGCATTTGATATGCTGTTTGATCGGCCATTTCCCTATATGATGTGCGTACATCAGGGGCCGGTAAATTCAGAAGAATATAATCAGAGTGGTGAATATTTCAACTTCCATATTGAGTTTTATCCCCCTTTGAGAGATGCCAATAGGATAAAGTACTATGCCAGCTCTGAAATGGGGGGATGGGCCGCGACCAATACCAAAGCGGTTGAAGATACTTCCGAAGAACTCAGACAAGCATTGACGAAATACAGAAGTAAAGCAAAATTAAATTTGATTAAATCATAACTGTTCAGCATATGGATCTTAAAAAAGAATTTTTAAAGCGTTTTGATACTGTCGAAGGAGTAAGAAAGTTTTTTGCTCCAGGACGGGTAAATTTAATTGGTGAGCATATCGATTATAACGGAGGATTTGTTTTTCCTGCAGCGCTTACAATCGGTATAACAGCACTGGTGAGAGAAAATTCTTCTAATGTAATTAGAATGTCTTCTTTAAACGCTAAGGGCGATGTCGTAGTAAAAGTAGACGAGGAAATTGTCCACAAAAATAGCGATTGGGGAAATTATCCTAAGGGAGTTATTAAATACTTGCGAAAAGAAGGATATCAATTAAAGGGATGTGACATTTTATACTATAGCACTCTTCCTGATGGAGCTGGTTTATCATCTTCTGCATCAATTGAAATAATCACTGCCTTTATACTGTTGACAATTGCCGGTGAAAAAGAAATTAATCGAATTTGGCTATCGAAATTTTGCCAGAAAGTAGAAAATGAATTTTTAGGAGTGAATTGCGGGATCATGGATCAATTTTCTATCGCTATGGGAAAAGAAAAGTGTGCTCTTTTTTTGAATTGCAATACGTTAAATTTTAAATATGTCAATATAGATCTGGCAGACTACACTCTTGTGATAATAAATACCAATAAGAAAAGAGAATTATCAGATTCCAAGTATAATGAAAGAAGAATTGAGTGCGAAGAAGCTCTCCAATTGATTAATAAAAATGAACCGGTTCGCTTTTTATGCGCGGCAACACAGAAGCAAATAGACTCCTATGTTCCAAATGAAATTTTAAGAAAAAGAGCAAGGCACGTCGTCAGTGAAAATCAGCGTGTAATAGACGCGGTTAATGCTTTGGAGAGTGAGAATCTGAAAAAGTTCGCGAAGCTTATGACTCAATCTCATATGTCTTTAAAAAATGACTATGAGGTTACAGGATATGAATTAGATACACTGGTTGAGGAAGCGCTTAGTATTGAAGGTTGTATAGGGGCAAGAATGACTGGCGCTGGCTTTGGTGGATGTGCTATCGCTTTGGTTGAAGATAAAAGGCTGGAAATATTTAAAAATAGTGTTTCGGCAAAATATGCCGAAAAAACCGGCTTAACTCCTTCCTTTTATGATAGCAGATTAGGACAAGGAGTGAGCGAGAATTTAGTTGATATTAATAATGCCTTAGCAGATTTACATTCCATTAGAAGGTTAAGCTTATGAATTTCGCATCAATAGATATTGTCATTTTTGCCATTTATATACTTGTTATAATTGGCGTTGCCCTCTGGGTATCACGGAACAAAGGTGGAAAAGAAAAAAATACCCGGGATTATTTTCTGGCAGGGAATTCGTTGCCTTGGTGGGCCATAGGAACTTCTCTGATTGCTGCTAATATTTCCGCCGAACAGCTGATTGGTATGACAGGAGACGGATTTACAATGGGGTTGGCTGTTGCCAGTTACGAATGGATGTCTGCCGCTACATTATTAATAGTAGGTAAATATTTTTTGCCGGTGTTTCTTGAGAAGCGAATATATTCGATGCCTGAGTTTCTCGAGATGCGATACAATAGTAACGTTAAAACAATCCTGGCGATACTCTGGCTGTGTTTATATATTTTTGTTAACCTGACTTCCATTATGTATCTGGGTGGAGTGTGTATTGAAATGGTTTTTGGTATTCCACTTCAGTACGCGATCATCGGTATTGCATTATTCTCGTCCATCTATACAGTTGTCGGAGGATTAAAAGCGATTGCTTATACCGATTTTATTCAGGTGAGTTTTCTGATAATTGGCGGGTTAGTTACAACTTCTCTTGCATTGGATGAATTGACCGATGGCGCAGGTTTTTTTGCCGGAATGGGACATTTGACAGAAAATTTTTCTTCCAAATTTCATATGATTTTTGATGAGGATAATAAATACTTCCCTTCCTTGCCTGGAGTGTTAGGCATTTTTGTTTGTATGTGGATTGTTAATCTGAATTATTGGGGTTTCAATCAATATATCACTCAAAGAGCTTTAGCGGCGAAAAGTCTAAAGGAAGCACAGAAAGGAGTGATTCTTGCGGCGTTTTTAAAAATTCTGATGCCTTTGATAGTTGTAGTTCCGGGAATACTTGCTTTCGCGCTGAACGCGCCTTTATTAGAATCCCAAAAGGATCAAGTCTATCCCTGGTTACTAACCAGTTTTCTTTCTCCAGGATTTAAAGGTATTGTATTTGCCGCTTTAGTTGCTGCAATTGTAGGATCTTTAAGTTCAAAGACAAACAGTATCGCCACAATCTTCACGATGGATATTTTTAAACCTTTTTTTGGAAAAAATATGAGCGAGGGAAAGCTGGTGCTGGTAGGAAGGATATGTACGGTCGCTTCGCTTATCATAGCTATCTTTCTTGCGCCGTTCATTAAAATTTTCCAGGGAGGTTTCCAGTTTATCCAGGAATTCACCGGATTCTTCAGTCCGGGAATATTCGTGATTTTCATATTCGGACTTTTTTGGAAAAAAGCTTCCGCGAAAGGGGCTATGGGAGTTGCAATCGCTACGTTACCTTTAAGTTTATTCCTTTATTATTACGCTGAGGGAGTTCCGTTTCTTTATAGAATGGGAATCAGTTTTCTGATACTTTCAGGTATTATGGTGGTGGCGAGTCTTTCAGAAAAGAAAAAAGAGGACGGTAAAGCTATTGCTGTTTCAGCCAATATGTTTACTACAGATTCAATATTTGATTTAGGCGCAGTGGTGATTATTGGGATTCTGGGTGGGCTGTATTATATATTTTGGTAAAATCAGAGTAAAACGTTTCTTAATATTTCTATTTATATGTTTAATATAGAGTACAGCGATTTCGATGAGTATAAATTAGTAAAGCTTGTTAATGAAAAAACAGGCGAGTATTTTTCATTTCTTCCTAATCA
The DNA here is from genome assembly GCA_019746425.1 of Cytophagaceae bacterium. Lineage (GTDB taxonomy): Bacteria > Bacteroidota > Bacteroidia > Cytophagales > Cytophagaceae > JAIERY01. The sequence continues at coordinate 9,434 of JAIERY010000164.1, read as the reverse complement.
GGGCGCTACTATTAATCAATTGGCCCTAAAAGGGAAAGATGGACGAATTCACGAATTGGTTGATCCAAGTTTTGATTTTGAAAGAAGACTTCAGGAAAGGTTAGAGATTTTTAAAGGATCAAAACTTTTTCCTTTTCCTAACAGAATAAATTCAGGAAATTATGTTTTTGCGGAAGAAGTATACCAACTTCCTATTAACTATCCCGAAGAAGGTCACGCCATTCATGGCCTTGTTTTAGAAAGCAGGTTTACGATACTGGAAGAAAAAATTGAAAAGGGAAGCGTTGCGGCAACTATTCAGTATAAATATGACAGGGAATTTGATGGCTATCCCTTTAAGTTTGATTTAAATGTTACTTTTTCATTAAGCACAAGTGGATTCAGGTGCAAAACAGAAGTATGGAATAAAGACAATGTAGATATTCCTGTTGGCGATGGATGGCATCCTTATTTTAAAACGGGAATAAAAGTTGATGATTTATGGCTTTCGTTGCCTTCACACGCTATTGTTGAAGTTGATTCTAAAAAAATTCCCACAGGGAAATTAATTTATAATAATCAATTTGATGAACTTACCAAAATAGAAAAAAGATCGCTTGATACTTGTTTTAAATTATCATCAAACAGAGATGATGTTGTAATTAACCTGGTAGATAAAAGTAAAAATCTGAAAATTTGTATATGGCTTGAATCCGGAAGCGATAAATATCAATATGTTCAGATTTATATTCGTCCGGACAGAGAGGCAATCGCTATTGAACCCATGACTTGTGTGCCTAACGCCTTTAATAATAAACACGGACTTATTGTTATTCCCCCGGGAAAGCAAATGGATTTTAATTGGGGAATATCGTTGTCTGATTTTTTGCCACACTAATTTAATATTGTTCTTTTGACTTAAAACTAACTTTATGAGAACATTTTCTATTTTCTTCCTCATCCTGATTTTCACAGTAAAATTTCTCAATGCTCAGAATAAACTGACAGTTGCCATAGAGAAAGGAGAATCATGGTATGGCGGAGCTATAACGGACGGAACGCTTATGCCTTTTTCTTCGGGATACAAAAAAGATTTATATGCCAACAACTTTGGTAACCAGACTCAGCCTTTTTTGATTTCTAATACAGGGAGATGGGTTTGGAGTGATGGCCCTTTTGCTTTCAAGGTTGAGAATGGACAATTGCTGATTGAAGGAAAGACCAAATTGATCTTGGAAAGACAAGGAGTATCGTTAAAGGATGCTTACCTGGCTGCAAGTAAAAAGTATTTTCCTGCTATCGGTAAATATCCTGATCCGATGTTATTTAAAAGTCCTCAGTATAATACCTGGATTGAGTTAATGTACAATCAAAATCAGGAAGACATTTTAAAGTATGCAAGAAATATAATCAGCAATGGTTTGCCACCCGGGGTTATAATGATTGATGATAACTGGCAGGAGGATTATGGAAAATGGGATTTTCATCCCGGAAGATTTCCTGATCCGAAAAAGATGATGAATGAACTGCATTCCATGGGATTTAAAGTAATGCTTTGGATATGCCCTTTTGTAAGTCCTGATTGTGATGTTTACAGGGAGCAAAGGAAAAATAAAATATTTTTATTACAGGGTGATAGTTTGAAAACAAAATGGAAAGACACAGACCAGCCGACAATGATCAACTGGTGGAACGGGATGAGCGCGGAGCTTGATTTTTCAAATCCCCAAGCGGTTGAATGGTTCAAAGGCAGACTGGATTACCTTATGAAAAATTATGGTGTGGATGGATTTAAGTTTGATGCCGGCGATACTGAATTTTATACAGGAAATATTATCGCATACGATTCCAAACTAACACCCAATCAACATACCGAACTGTTTGGAAAGATAGGTGTGGATTATCCCCTAAATGAATTTCGCGCGATGTGGAAAATGGCTGGGCAACCTCTTGCCGAGCGACTAAGGGATAAGGCTCACAATTGGAATGATTTAAGTAAGCTGATTCCTGACATACTCGCTTTAGGTATTGTCGGTCATAATTTTTCTTGTCCGGATATGATCGGGGGAGGAGAGTATTCATCTTTTCTTGATAATAAAATTGATCAGGAATTAATGGTCAGATCCGCTCAGTGCCATGCTCTGATGCCTATGATGCAATTTTCCGCGGCACCCTGGAGAGTTCTCGATCAGAAACATTTCAACGCGGTTAAAAAGGCAGTTGAAATAAGAAAACAATACACTGATATGATCTGGAGCATAACTCAGGAATCGGCAAAAAGCGGCGAGCCTATTGTAAGATATATGGAATATGAGTTTCCAGGTCAGGGATTTGAAAACACCAAGGATCAGTTTATGTTAGGTAAAAATATTTTAGTAGCGCCTGTATTAAAAAAAGGACAAACCAAAAGAGAAGTGAAACTTCCAAAAGGAAAATGGAAAACACAAGAAGGAAAAATTATCAAGGGAGGAACAACTGTTGTCGTAGAAGCACCTTTAGACGTCCTGCCTTATTTTACCTTGACAAAATAATTGTATAGGGACTCTAGGTAAGAGTCCCTATACAATTCTTATCATATTAATTAAATTCCCAGACCATTTTTGTGGTAGATCTCTGAATTATTAAAAAGGAAATATGAATAAGCTTTTTGATCGTCGCAAATTTATCAAATCATCTGCATTGGCAGGCGCTTCCCTGGCTGCTTCCTCAATCGGATTAAGTGAAAGCATTCTAAAACCATTTACTTCGGAAAATGATAAAACTAAAGCGAAGCTTCTCAGAGTGGGAATGATCGGAACAGGATTAAGAGGGAGAAGTCTTTTGGGAGTTTTGCTTAAAAGAGAAGATTGTGAACTTATTGCTATCGCGGACCCTGATCCTGCCGCCGTTGAAGCAACTAATAAATTATGTCAGGATCATGGAAAAAAAATTCCTGTATCATACTCCAATGGAAACTATGATTACCAAAATCTTCTGAATAAAGAAAAACTTGACACGGTGATAATCGCTTCACCATGGGAGTGGCATACACAACAAGCCATCGAAGTCATGAAGAAAGGTATTTATACCGGATTGGAAGTTTGTGGAGCATTTTCCCTGGATGAGTGTTGGAGGTTGGTAAATACATTTGAAGAGACCGGGACACATTTATTCTTTTTAGAAAATGTATGCTATAGAAGAGATGTTCTGGCAATTTTAAGAATGGTAAGAGAAGGCATGTTTGGAGAATTGATACATCTGGAAGGAGGATATCAGCATGATCTTAGAGAAGTCAAATTCAATAATGGCAAACAGCCTTACGGAGGAGGAGTTGAGTTCGGTGAAAAAGGAATGAGTGAGGCGCGTTGGCGTACAAAAAATTCATTGTGCAGGAATGGAGATCTTTATCCGACACATGATACAGGACCTTGTATGAAATGGCTGGATATTAACAGAGGGAACAGATTTACTCATCTTGTTTCCATGTCATCAAAGTCAAAAGGGCTGCATGAATATATAGTAAAGAACGGAGGCTCCGATCACCCTAATGCAAAATTAGAATGGAAATTAGGAGATGTTGTAACAACGCTTATCCAAACTTCCAGAGGTGAGAAGGTATTGTTATCGCATGATACGAATCTTCCAAGACCATACTCTCTAGGATTTCGGGTACAAGGTACTAAGGGAATATGGATGGATGTAAATGAATCCTTGCTCCTGGAAGGCATAACAAAACCACATGAATGGACTCCGGCAAAGGATTTTTTAGAAAAGTATGATCATCCTTTATGGAAAAAGTTTGAGCACAAAGCAATTGGCGCAGGACATGGAGGCATGGATTATTTCGTGGTGCATGCTTTTGTGGAATCAGCTAAAAGAAAACAAGCAGCTGTCATTGATGTCTACGATGCTGCCACTATGATGTCTATTACTCCTCTGAGTGAACAATCCATATCTTTTGGAAGCGCTCCGGTTCCATTTCCGGATTTTACAAGGGGCAAATGGATGAACTGGAAACCAGACTTTGGTATGGGGGAAGACTTTTAAAAAAGCAGTAAAGAGTGCTTTTATAAAGGTATTGAAAACCATGTCTGTTCAAATACGTAATATTTAACTGAATTATACGCTTTTACTCTTGAATATTACTACCTATCTCAAGGCTTTTCTAAAGTTAAGCATCCCGGTTATTTTAGGTCAACTAGGCTCAGTTTTAATGGGCATAACTGATATGGTTATGCTGGGGCATGTCGGTAAAAATCATATTGCAGCCGTAGGAGTAGCTAATCAGGTTTATTTTATGTTTATGGTATTTGGATTAGGGGCAATGGCAGCTATAGCGCCCCTTGTCGCGTCTTCAAAAGGCGCTAATCAAAAACGTGAATGCGGTGAACTTCTTAGAACAGGAATTGAACTTAGTTTTTTGATCAGCATTATACTATGTATACTTTTATTCGTCCTCATAGAGAATTTTCATATTTTAAATCAGCCTCCGGAAATAAATGCGATTGCTGTGGGATATTTAAGAATGATTAGCATTTCTACTGTTCCTTATCTCTTATTCATAGCATTGAAGCAATATAGCGATGGACTTATGCTTACGAAGCCGGCCATGTATATCACACTCTTTGCCGTAATATTAAATGGTTTGTTAAATGCTGTTTTTATTTATGGTTTGTTTTCTTTTCCTGCCTCAGGAGCATTAGGTGCGGGGATAGCAACTTTGTTTTCACGTATTTTTATGGCATTAGCGCTTGTTGTGTATATTTTTAGAAATGAAACTTATTCTCAATTTCTTCCGAATCTGGTTTCGACTTTTAATACACGTCCAGTAATAATGAGAATGCTTAAAATAGGAATTCCTAGCGGAATTCAGATGTTTTTTGAAATTGCCGCCTTTACCGGCACTGCAATATTTGTAGGGTGGTTAGGAGTCAATTATCTGGCTGCTCACCAAATATTATTAGGAATTTTAACTTTAGTATATACTTTAGCTGTTGGGTTTTCAGTGGCTGGTTCAGTTAAAGTATCTCATTCGAGAGGAAAAGGAGATTTAAGGGAAGTCAGGTTTTGGAGTAAGTTTACTATTTCAATAGTATTTATGGTGTTGTTGGCAATGTCCTTAGTAATGTCAATTTTTAATTACGAAATTATACTCTTATTTGTGAAAGAAAATGAAGTATTGGCAATAGCATCTTCCACATTTTTAGTAATGACTATATTTTTAGTTATAGATGGTTTACAAGTTACCATAATAGGTTTGCTGAGAAGCATTGAAGATGTAAAGATGCCTACTTATGTAACTCTGACAAGTTACATTTTTTTAGGACTACCTTTATCTTATGTTTTTGCTTTTATTCTTGACTTTAGTATCGTAGGAATTTGGATTGGATTAATTGCCGGAGGATTTTTATCTTCTGTTATACTTTGTTTTCGGTTTTTTATTTTAATCAAAGATATTAAGTCCCAAAACTATAAGGAATTAGAATTAATACACCCATAAGATATTTTACATTCTAATGTTGGCGCAATTAAGTATTATTTTATTATTCATACTCGTCACTATCGGCGCAATTTTTTATAAGCGCGGAAAAAAATCGGATTTTTTTTATTGCCGGTAGGGGTTTAAAGTGGCCCTTTATTGGTATCTCTATAATTGCGGCGAATATCTCCACAGAGCATTTTATCGGGATGGCAGGCTCAGGCTATGAAACCGGCCTGGCTGTAGGAAGCCATGAATGGACAGCGGCAATTGCCTTAGTGATCATATCCATTTATATCCTTCCTAAGTATATGAGTGTGGGAGTAAAAACGATTCCGGAATATTTGGAATTGAGATTTAATCACTGGTCCAGATTAGTTGTCGCGATATTTATTATTTTATTTACAATTTTTATACAATTCGCTTCAGTTATATATGCCAGCTCCCTCGCGATAGGTACTATATTTGATACTCCTCAATACTATATATTAATTTTATTTGCTGTGCTCACAGCTATTTTCACGCTTATCGGTGGATTGTCTTCAGTAGTACGAACCAATATCGTTTTCGCGGCGACATTTTTAATTGGCGGCGCGCTTGTTACTTTTAAAGGGATTTATGAAGTAGGGGGTATTGCTGCTTTTGTAGAGAAATCTCAGGGAAAATTAACTTCTCTTCTCCCCATCGACAATAATTATATGCCGTGGACTACTGCTCTGATTGGAGGGTTGTGGGTAGCTCAGTTTTATTATTTTGGGTTTAACCAATTTATAACCCAGTACCTTCTATCTGGAAAAACTTTGTCGGATGCTCAGAAAGGAGTGCTGCTCGCCGCGACGATAAAGCTTATGATTCCTATCATAGCTATATTCCCAGGTATAATTGCTTTTGAAATATTCGGTGATACATTAGCTAATCCGGATCTCGCATACCCTAAACTGATAGAATATCTAAGTGGAAGTATGCATGGATTAAAAGCCATGATATTTTGCACTCTGGTCGCGGCGACTGTATCAAGTTTGAATTCTATGATGATTGCCGCGGCTGATGTTTTCACCCATGATATTTTTATACGCTACTTTAAACAGAACGCTTCCAATTCAGTGATAGCGAAAACAGGTAGAATATCTACTGTGATTTTTATTCTACTGGGTTGTACATGGGCTCCTCTTATTTCTAAATTCCATGCCAGTTTTGAGTACATACAAAAATTTGCAGGAATGATATCTCCGGGAATTCTTGCTGTGTTTTTAATTGCGATGTTTACCAAACGAATACCTTCCTTTGTTGCGAATTTGATATTGTTATTAAGCGTTCCTTTGTATTTTCTTTTGCTCAATTGGTTTGGTGATTTTTCTTTTTATGACATCATGGGAGCTTCTTTTATTATTCTGCTCGCGCTTTCTATAATATTGGGAAGAATATTTGCTTTAAAAGATGAAGTAATTATGCCGGAGAAATTTGAGATTAAATTTGAAAGAAATTTATTGGTAATTATATGGAGTATATTTTTGATTACTTTGATCGCATTCCTTTACCTCTTGTTTTGATGGTCGCTGCCAGGTTTATTTTACAAAGTTAAGGATTAGCAGATCCCTGATTCTTAGATTTTCTGGAATCTGGTTCGACATTCTGCCGGTCGGGGTACTTTTTAATCTGCCTATCATACCCTGTGAGGCTTGGCGATATCATGAAGGATGATTTTAGTTTTCATAGTTATTTTTGGCTAGGGTTTCCTGGTTTTTTTAAATATCTGAAATGTGATTTTATGGCATTCCACAATGTTGCTTCCTGGTAACGAATATTAAATTCCTGTTAAATCTTCCTGATAATTTTGGTGATATGCATATGTTTGGAAACAGATGATGTGCCACATGAGTATTTAATCCCCCGCTTATCCAGTTCATGAATTTACTATCAGGAGCAAAGTCTAGTGTTGTTTCAATTTCATGAGCAGCCCAGTTATTATGGATAATTCCTTTTTCATCGGGTGCGGGAAAAGCAGGTCCTTCAATGAAATGACTTAATACAGCAAGGAGTCCGGCAGAAATATGCATGATCATAAAGCCGCAAAAAATTATATTCCATGAAAAATCCAGAACGAGGTATGGAAGAAGTATAGTATAGAAAATATAAAAAAGTTTTGTGCTGAACAGTATGATAAATTCTTTGAAAGGATGTTTGACGTTTTTGCGGTTGCCTATCTGCTTTGAAAAGTATAGTTTGAAATCCATAATGAAGATCCAGAACAAGCTGTAAAATGCATATAGATGACAGCGTATAAGTGCTGATAGCGATGAAGTTTATGGAGTGGCTGATGCTCTGAAAACCTGATGGCAGGCACCGCATCAATGATAAGATCTGCTCCCGGTATATTGGTAAATCCATGATGCATAATATTATGCGGATATTCAAGATGTAGGTATTGATTCCCAACAGGTCTCCCAGGTAGTACAATGATTTATTTATGATATTGCTGGATGACATGGCATGATGCGCGGCATCGTGCACTACATTGAATATAACACACAAACCTGATGCGCCCATAGCTATCACAGCAATGCCATTATTGGAAAAGAAAGATTCCCGGAAAGGATCAGGAAATAAGAGCAAAGGTAAAGGCCCAGGAAAAAAATGATTTTCAGATAAACACTATTTGTAGCGAACCTGCTAAGCTTTTCATTTTCAAAATATAATTTTATTCGTTGCTTTAAGACCAGGAAAAATTCCAGCTGCTTTTCACCGAACCTTATTTTTTGTGTAGTGCCCATATCGCTTCTTTTTTCTTTCAAAGAAACGGTTACTGGCAAAAGAAGTGAAATTGAATAATGCGCTGGAAAATCCGCATTTGCGAAAATCCGTAATGCAGGGATATTCTATGGGAAGAAAGCGTTTTTAGTTGCAAAAAATGCAACGGGAACAAGGGTTAGGAGAATTTCACAAAAGATTTATGAAATACACGGGTTCATCTGACGAGTTTATTTATCGGATAACTTTTAATTTAAAATTGAGCATTCAAAATTTAAAATTAAATTTTTACTACTTCTTTCTGGTTTTTATGTTTCATTTTTTCAGGCACACAATTGGTTAGTTCCTCTTTCAGCACATCGATGATCTTTTTCCTGATCATATCTTTGGGATAGATTAAGCTCACTTCCCTGGCAGGCTCAGGATTTCTGAAATATCTTACCATGTTGATCTGTTTTGCTGAAAAGTCCAGAATGCTTAATTCAGGAAGGATAGTAAATCCTCCATTATTTTCTACAAGCTTGATGAGTGTTTCCACACTGCCGCTTTGGTATTCAAAATTATTTTCACTATTGCCTTTAGCGCTGCCAAAGCACATGTTCTGCACCTGCGATTTCATACAATGTCCGTCGTTGAGAATCCACATCTCTTTGAGATCAATGTCATCCAGTGTTACCGTTCTTTTTTTCGCGATCGCACTTAATTTATGCGAATAGACAACAAATGGTTCATAGAAGAGAGGGGTGTTGCGGAGATTCTGCATAGGTAAAGGAGTGACCAATATGCCGCAATCCAGCTCCTGCTTATTCAGGCGGTCGACAATATGTTCGGTGATGATCTCTTCTACTACCAATGTTACCTTCGGATAATTCTTCAGGAATTTTTTCAGGAACAGCGGAAGTATATATGGGGCAAGCGTAGGAATAATTCCCAGTTTGATTTTCCCCTGCACTTCTTTGTTTTCTGCTTCTATAATTTCCCTGATCTTTTTTGATTCGGTAAGAATTTTTCTTGCCTGTTCAATAATCTCCCTGCCGGTTTCCGTTGCCATTACAGGCTGCTTGCTTCTGTCAAAAATTACTATTCCAAGCTCATCTTCCAGTTTCTTGATTTGCATACTGAGTGTTGGTTGGGTGACAAAGGTTTTTTCCGATGCCGCCAGAAAACTCTTGTATTAATAGGAGCATAAAATAGTATACTTTTATATTCTATGCGGCGTACCTGACGTGCTTTTCATGGAAATACTTTT
>JAIERY010000146.1 GCA_019746425.1 Cytophagaceae bacterium | reverse complement strand
AACAAAAAATGAAGAAATAAAGATTGATAAAGATCAATTTTAGCTTTGCGATATATCATACCGTTTTAAATCGTATTCACTTTTCTTTGAGAATAAACAAAAATAACCCAGAAGTTAATTCTGCAGGAATTCATAACCATTTTGTTTAAATAAAATATACATGGAAAATAACGAACAGGAAAGAAGAGATTTTTTAAAAAACTCACTTGGTATTCTAGGCGCCAGTGTACTGGGCGGAGGCTTAATAAGCCAGCTCACATCCTGTACAAAAGAGGATGGGAAAGAAAAAGTACAGGTGATGACCGTAGACGGCAACCTTGTAATGATAGACAAATCGGAGATAAAAGATTTTCAATACAAGCTGACCACGGAAGCTGTCAGAACAGGGATACCAGGAAAGAAATTTGTAATGGTGATTGACCTTGCCAAATGTGATGGCTGCGGAAAATGTACGGAGGCCTGCAATAAGATGCATTACCTTCCTAAAGATAAAGAATGGATAGAAGTGCTGAAGATGGATGACTCGCCTAACACAGCTCCTTATTATTTTCCAAAACCTTGCTTTCACTGCGACAATCCACCTTGCACCAAAGTATGTCCGGTAGATGCTACCTTCAAAAGGGAAGATGGTGTTGTTGCCATAGACAACGACCGTTGCATCGGATGCCGCTTCTGCATGGCAGCTTGCCCCTATTCGGTAAGACTTTTCAATTGGGAAGAACCCAAGGCGCCAGAACTGGAAGACGTAACTCCATCATCGGAAAGAGCTTTTCAAAGTAAAAAGGGTTGTGTCGAGAAGTGTGACTTTTGTCCTCACATGGCTCGCCAGGGAAAACTTCCCGCTTGTGTAACGGGTTGTCCAATGAATGCTATTTATTTTGGCGACGAAAATGAAAATGCAGTGACCAACCAGGCAGGTGAAACAGAAAATTTTCTGCAACTTCTTGAAGACAGGGCGGCATATCGTTTTATGGAGGAATTGGGTACAGATCCCAGGGTCTATTATCTGCCGCCTTACAAAAGATTATATCCAAAACCGGAAATAACAGAAGAAACAAGATCATGAGTTTAATAAGACAACAGATCGAAAATGAACTGGCCCCTTCCCTTGGTTTTAAAGGGTGGAAAATAAAAGCGGTACTGGGAACATTAACTCTCCTTTTGATTGCAGGGATCATTGCCTATGTCATACAGGTGAAAGAGGGGCTTGTTGTAACTGCCATGCGCGATTATGTTTCATGGGGCCTTTATATATCGATGTTTATTTTTTTCATCGGCATAAGCCATGTAGGTGCATTAATGTCGGCCATTCTTAGACTTACAGGCGCAGACTGGCGCTATCCGATAACGAGAATGGCGGAGGCAATTACTTTTTCTTCTTTGCTGTTTGCAGGAATTATGCCCATACTCGATATGGGCCGTCCTGATCGTATAATGAATTTATTATTTCACGGACGAATACAATCTCCTATTGTATGGGATGTGCTAGCTATTAGCACCTATTTTGCGGGAAGCGCGATTTTCCTTTACCTGCCTATGATACCGGATATTGCCCGCTTGCGTGACAGCGCCGGAGTTCCCAAATGGAGAAAACGCATCTATTCTTTTATGTCAGCAGGCTGGAAGGAGCATGAAGGCCAATACGGTCTTCTTGAAAAAGGCATGGATATTATGACCCCTATCATTCTTCCGGTTGCTATTTCTGTCCATACCGTTGTTTCATGGTTATTCGCCATGACACTACGGCCGGGGTGGAACAGCACGATCTTCGGGCCATACTTTGTTTCAGGAGCAATCGTGTCGGGTTGTGCCGCAGTGATTATTGCGATGGCCTGCTTTAGAAAAGCCTATTCCCTGGAAAATTACATTACGAAGATACATTTCAGGAATCTAAGCCTTTTGCTTTTTGTTCTTGCACTGATATACCTTTATTTTAATCTGAATGAATACCTGGTCCCTGCCTTCAAAATGGAAGAAGGCGAAAGCGGATTATTGCATGATTTGTTTCACGGTTCTTATGCCCCGGTTTACTGGACCGTTCAGGTAGCAGGTTTGTTTATACCTACATTCATGCTGGCATTCAGCGCCATCAGAAAATCCATAACCTTAACAGTTGTTGCCTCTGTGCTTATAGTTGCCGGAGCTGTTGTTAAACGTTATCTGATTGTAATTCCTACCATGCTGCATCCGTTTATTGACATACCTTTGGAAAATACACCTGAAGGATGGAGTAATTATTTACCCTCGGCGATAGAATGGCTTGTTACAGCCGGTTGCTTTGCAGGATTTATTCTGGTATATATTCTTTTCTCAAGAATCTTTCCGATCGTAACCATATGGGAAACCTCTAAAGGAATTGAAGAAAAAGGAGCGGATGCGGTCGGCGTTAATTCGGAAATATTTCCGGAAACAAAAAAAGAAAATATCATCTCACACGGTTCAATAAAAGTTACAGCGGTAGTTTTTGTTTTGTTCACTGCCTCATTTCAATCTTTTGCTCAAAAATCCAATGCAGTTATTAATTTAAAAGAAAGAAAAGACAACGCAGGCATTTTTATTGAAGCCTTAATAACGCAGCAGCAAACCGGCAAGCCTTTACAAAATGTAGATCTAAGCTTTTATGCAAAACGCACATTCGGCTTATTACCCCTGGGTGATGTAACAAGCGATAGTGTGGGAAAAGCCGGCATACAAATTTCCAGGAAATTTCCACCGGGAGATACATTGGGAAATATAAAAATAATTGCAAGGATTGAAGACAGTGACATTGTAAAAGATACATCGGCATACACCATTATTCAATCCGAAATACGCTTTCCTTCCCGTACGCCTTTTCCCAGAAGTGTCTGGGCTCCGCATGCGCCCTTATGGCTCATTGCTACCTTCATTTTATTATTAGGCGGTGTGTGGATTACCTATGCTTATGTTATTAAAACTATAATCAATATTAAGAAAACAGAATCATAGACGAATTTTAATCAACCTTAATTTATACTGTTATGAAAATAGAAACAACCATTTTAAACAGAGCGAAAAAATATTTTGTACTTGCTTCTGCATTCATTTTTTTTCTGACGGTCCTTTCCTTTGTGACCCAGCAGGGCCCGTGGAAAGCGCCGGCAAGTGCAGATCAGAAGAAAAATCCCCTGGCATCGAATGAGCAATCCATTGCGGCCGGAAGAACTCTTTTTATGAAAGACTGTGCAACCTGTCATGGGAAAAAGGGAAAGGGCGACGGCCCATCTGCTGCGGCCCTGGGAGTTGATTTTACAGACTTTGCTTCTGCATCTTTTCAGGGACAAAGCGACGGAGCCTTGTTTTGGAAAATTTCAGAAGGAAGAAAGCCGATGCCCTCGTTTAAGAAACAATATCAGGAACAGCAGATCTGGCAGGTGGTCAATTTTATAAGAACTTTGAAAAAATAAAACAGGGTAGTCGAAAATATGAAGCTTATGAAAAAGATTTTTTTTTGGGTATTTATTCTTACAGGATTTTTTCTCCAGGAAGCATTCTCGCAGCAGTATAACCAGGAATATCTGGACAGCCTCGATAAGGTGGGTAGTAAACCTCTTCTTACACGAAGCAGTAGGTTCACGATTGTAGGTTATAGCGCGGCAGGTTTTTCCGCGGGAAAAGAAAATGTGTCATTCACAGGTTTCAGTTTTAATCCTATTCTGCTGTTCAGGCCCATTGAAAAAGTACTTGTGGAAAGTGAGCTTGAAACAGAACTGGAAGGAAGCGAAACTGTCATTAACCTGGAATACATCAATGCTTCCTATTTTCTTAATAAATACATGACCATACGTGCCGGAAAATTTTTGTCTCCCTTCGGAATATTTCAGGACAGGCTCCATCCCTCCTGGATAAACAAGCTTCCTTCCAATCCTTTGGGATATGGGCATGATGGTGTGGGCCCAAGTGCAGACCTCGGGGTAGATGTGAGAGGAGGTATTCCATTAGGCGTTTCCAAACTTAATTACAGCCTTTATATATCCAATGGCCCTGTACTGAATGTAGGCGAAGAAGAACCGGGAGAAGAAGGGCAATTGATCTATGAGACTGCCGAGGACAACAATAAAAATAAAGCAATCGGTGGACGGCTTGGTTTTTTACCTTTTAGCAATTCTTCACTTGAACTCGGATTTTCATTTCAGAATGCAAAACCGGGGGACAGAAATTCAGAATATAAAGATGTTAAAGCCAGTCAGTATGCAGCAGACCTTACTTATGTTAAGCAGTTAGACTTTATAAAAGGGATTATAGATGTGAAAGCTCAGTGGAATTATGTAAATGTAAGCGATGTTTATTATCCCGATCCTCAAGATACTACAGGAACAGGAGTTTATACTTTCAACAATACAAGAACCTCTGCCTATGTGCAGGCCGCCTACAAACCAACGATGCTTCCCGGGAAGATATTAAAAAAGACAGAACTTGTATTCCGGTATTCGCAGGTACAAATACCTGAAAGAGATGAGGAAGAAAATATCAGGCAATATACTGTGGGGCTTAACTACTGGTACACCTGGAGAACAGCATTGAAAATTGCCTACCAGTTCCAGGAAAATCAGAATGCTTTCCTTGCCCAGGTAGCGGTAGCTTTTTGAGACGGTATGCTATATATTTTAAATCAAATTAAAAATGAAATATCAATACTATTAATATAAGTTATATGACTACTAAAATTGCAATTATTCTCATCGGCGTCTTGCTTATGGCTATGATCGTTGAAAGCTGTGTCTCCTCCAAAGTGGCTGAAAAAAGTGGAAGCCAGCTATGGGCCGAAAATTGTATGCGTTGCCATAGCATCCCTCCGAGCTCTGCCTATACGAATGAAGAGTGGGGAACCATCCAGACGCATATGCGCACACGCGCTATGCTTACGGAGGATGAGTACAAAAAAATACTTGAATTTCTTCAATCGGAAGAATAGGTTCGTTAAAAGAAAATATTTAACCAGGCTGTAATGATTTCACAAAAAAATATTAACTCAAAACATATGTGGGGTAAAAATTCTTCACGCAGAAAATTCCTGAAGTTTTTCGGACTATCGGCCGGAATGACAGTTGCAGGAACTACTGCCTTTGCCGGTTTAATAGATAGTTCAGAACATATTCGCAAACTCAATCCTCAACAGAAGGAGTTTATGATCCGCTATGAAAAGTGGATGGATGAGTTTATAGAAGCCATCCACCTCAAGAAAAAAGAACCTGGAAATGCTGAAAATCAAAAGAAAATTATGAAGCTATCCGAACAGGCATCCGAATGGAAGCCTCAATTGTCCGAATACATGAAAGATCCGGAATTTATAGCGGTATATCAGGTATGTATTCAGCGAATGAAGAAAGAAATTTGACGATTTCTTCTCTGAGTTAAGCCCTTTAGATTTGGTCAAATCAATGACATAAAAATCCAAGGGCATAATTCCATCAACGATATTTTGGACAATGATTTTCTGCGATCCGGGTTAAATCCAAGGGAAATTGACAACCATCACCATTCTTATTGATATCCCTTATTGGGTTAAGCCCTACTCCTTCATACCTTGGTTTAGAATTAAACTTAAAGCAATGAACACCATTTTAACTTCAAAAGTGACAGTCCCGGATTTTTTTATAATTCTTCAGAAGGAGCTGAACTGCAATCCCCAAAAGGCTAATCGTATATTTAAGGCCGTCTTTAATACTTTACAGGATGGAATACCTTCCGGTAAATTTGACAGGATCTGTTGCCAGCTTCCTTCCTGGATGAAAAACATTTATTGTCAAGAGATGAAAACCACAGATCTTGTCATACCTGTTAAAGACATGAAGAGTCTTTACCTGGAGGTGGTAAGAAGAGAAGGGAAAAGATCTCATTACGATTTCTTATCATTGGAAGATTTTATTTCATCTATCAAAGCAGTTTTAAAGGTGTTAGAAACTTTCCTGACCTTAAAAGATATGCAGGAATTAAAAATGATTCTGCCTGAAGAGTTTGCTTCAAAGTAATGTGCGCTGCATAACATTGTTGTCTGGGCTTTTCGCCCGGTTGGTTTTCAGGCAATTTTAACTCAAGCTTTGCAAGGTGTGCTTTTGGCATTCCGGGATACGGATCGAATGGTTTATCAGATAGTTTTCGATGGCGAATGACGATAATTGAAAATATAAAAATTTACTAATGGATAACGACAACAAAAAAGTAGCCTATTTTTCGATGGAATATGCTGTAGACCAATCGCTGAAGATCTATTCAGGGGGACTGGGCTTTTTGGCAGGCTCTTATTTCAAAAGTACTTACGCTTTAAAGAAGAATATGATCGGTATAGGTATTCTTTACACAAACGGCTATTACGACCAGGTCAGGAATTATGAAGGGTACGTGGAAGTAAAATATACAAAGAAAAGATATTCCTTTTTAAAGGATACCGGAATCATCTTTCCTATTACTGTGCATGGAAATACTGTTTGGGTGAAAGTTTATTTGCTGCCTTCTGAAATTTTTCAGACTTCGCCGATTTATTTACTTACAACAGATATTCCTCAGAATGATTTTCTTGCGAGATCAATCAGCTTCAGATTATACGATAATAATCTTGCTGCAAAGATCGCACAATTTATGCTGCTTGGTATAGGCGGAGGTAAGCTGATTGATATTTTAAATTATGAGCCGGATGTTTACCATCTGAATGAAGGCCATGGATTACCGCTTATCTTCCATTTACTATCTAAATACCAAAATCCGGAAGAGGTCAGGAAAAGACTTGTATTTACCACACACACTCCTGAGAAAGCAGGAAATGACGAAATTCCGGTAAAGCTTTTGGAGGAAATGAGTTTTTTCGATTCACTTTCAGCAGAAAGCGCCAAAGGAATGACAGGCGAAATAGGAGATCAATTGAACTTTACACTTACGGCTCTCAGAATGTCCCGTAAAACCAACGGTGTCTCCGAAGTACACGGCAAAGTAGCAAATGCCATGTGGGGAGGAAATCCGGGAATATCAAAAATTATTTCCATTACCAATGCTCAGAGCAGGGAGTTCTGGATGGATAAAGAACTTGAAAGGCATTTGCATACAGGAGATGATGCAGCATTGATTAAGAGGAAGTCTGAACTGAAAAAATCCTTGTTCCGAATTGTGGCAGACCAGACAGGGAAATTATTCAGTGAGGATATATGTACAATAGTCTGGGCAAGGAGAATAACCTCTTATAAAAGGCCGGATCTGCTTATCAAAGATATTAACAGGTTTATGCGATTAGTCAATAATCAAAAATATCCTTTGCAGGTAATCTGGGCCGGAAAGACTTACCCCGAAGATTATGGCTCCATCGATATGTTTAATAAGCTTGTCGGATTAACCAACGACTTGCCCAATTGCACAGTACTGACGGGATATGAGATGAGTTTGTCTGCTTCGCTAAAGAAAGGAGCGGACATCTGGCTGAATACTCCCAGATATACAAGGGAAGCTTCAGGTACCAGCGGAATGTCGGCAGCAATGAATGGAGCGGTTAATCTTTCTATTCCGGACGGATGGGTTCCCGAGTTTGCAAAGCATGGAGAAAATTCCTTTATAATTCCTGTCGATTCCACAGCTTCTTATGAAAAGCAGGATGAAGAAGATAATAAAAATCTTATGGATATTCTCGAGCAGGAAGTTATTCCTGTCTATTACAATGAAAAAAACAGATGGTTAAACATCATGAAGGCATCTATGAATGATGTTGTTCCTATGTTCAATACAGAAAGGATGGTTCATGAATATTATGAAAAACTTTATAAGTAAACATAATTTTATCTCTTTTTTAATTTCATTATTCGTTGAATGGATTAGACAGATGCACAAAATTTAATTTAAACCTTCGTTAGGAAAAAATTACAAATTGCATGGGGTTTAATTGAATCTGAATATAATATATTTCCTTATAGTCCTCAGTTATTTTTTCAACAGGCAGTTCTCCCTCTCCTCCATATAAATAAGCCATTTTCTTTTTATGTTTTTGAATCCTGCTATCAAGCTTCACTTTTATTTGTTTTGATGTGATCATGGAAGAATTATATATAATAACTATCTCTTCATCTGCAAGGATCCTTGAAAATGCGAGAACACATTGCTCACAATGTGGTAATTGAAAAGGAGCTGTTGATTCTGAGATTTCTCTTATATACATCCTGCCAAATTTCAAAGCCGGACATTTCTCGCGTAAAGCAGCAATCAGAGAAATACTTTTATAAATTGCGCAGGATTTATTAAGGATGTTTTCTGTTGGGTTATTAAGATTAAAGAATGCTTCTCTTACATATTCATCTCCTTCGCCATGTCCTTCAAAACCTTGTTCTGTTCCATAATAGATACAGGGAGTACCAAGGGCACAGAGAAGAAATCCTACACCTGCTATGATCTGTTCATCCTTTGCCTGATAGCCAAATCTTTTTTTATAACTTCCTCCAACCTGATCATGGTTATCTAAGAATGTAACGAGAAACTCTCCATACTCTCCCCGGTTCAGTGAATTCTTTCGTAATACATCATACCTTTTAATCAGGTTTTCTGCAGAAGCCACTCCTTTGATTACATCCGGAAGAACATGATATAATGGAAAGTCCAAAACTGAATTCAATCCGTAATATAAAGTTTTGTCATCTATTTGTGTGGAAGTGTTCGGCCCGATGTAATTATTGCATGCTTCATCTCCGGCAACCAGCTCCCCGAAGAGAAAGAAATTTTTTTTACCTAATGAATAAGCGTATTCTCTGATCCTTGAACAAAACCTCGCCACTGCCCGTTCTCCCATGTGTTTTACAGCATCCAGTCTATACCCGTCAATATCCAACTCTTTAATCCAGTAACTATGAATTTTAATAAGAATCTCTTGCAGCTCCTTCCCCTTTTCGGATTCATCATTAAGGAAATTTTTTAAGCCGAAGAAGTCACCGTCCCTGGTTTCAGGAATAGCATCCCAATTCCTGATTTCTCCTTTTCTCGAATAGTAGTCAGGATTTCTCAATTCCACAGGCAGGGGATAATCAGGGCTTCGCCATCCTCCAAAGGGAAATTGTATGCCTTCGTGATAGTAATATCTGTACCCACCTGGATAGAACCATGTATCTCCGCTGTGATTTAAAACAACATCCAGGAATACCCTCATATCTTTATTATGCGCCTTCTCAACAAGCTCAATCATGTCTTCCTTTGTGCCGAATTTTGGTTCAATATTTAAATAATTTCTAATTGCGTACCCATGGTAACTATTCTCATCATTTTCAAAAACAGGACTTAACCAAAGAGCTGTGCATCCAAGTCCTTTAATATAATCCAGATGTTTTGTGATTCCCTTTATAGTTCCTCCATAAAAATCAGATAATTGTTTTGGCGTTCCGAATCCTGAACTTCTCTCTTTTTTGATGATAGGGTTCCGATCACGGTCATCATGAAATCTGTCGACTAATAAAAAGTATATAAATTCTTCTCTCCATTCTCTATGGCAATTTTTCCAGTAGTGTTTTCCAGGTTTTGGCAAAAGATCAAGGTTATTAACAGACGATAAATATTTATCCATATCTGTAAAATGCATTATTTATACTTTATAAAAATTGATTAACCTCAATTCCGTTTATGATTATTGTCATTCCTTCCTTTTATTAAAGTGACCATTTTGCAATAGTTATCGTGGTTTTTAACCAACTTAGTATTTTTAGTTAAACCCTTTATTAAACCAAAAAATTACAAAACATGAAAAATCTAAAAATTATTGCACTGCTATTGATGATGGTTACAGCAGGTTTCACTGCTTATTCACAGGCTCCCAAACAAAAAGGAAATTACAAAGCTCAATTCCCCTTTTCAATAGACTCGGTCGGTACAATTAAAGACGCTGACGGGACAACATTAGGTACAGTATCTAAAGAAGGAATTATTAACAACAATAAAGGGCATAAAGTAGCCTTCATAGATGAAAATGGAAATCTGGTTGATAGTACTGGAAAAGTAATGGGCAAGGCAGCAAAAAACGGCAATTATCATAATGCGAAGGGAGAACTTATTTACACAGTAAAACCGACTAAGGGACAACAGTGCGAAGTTTATGACAAATCCGGAAAAGTTGTTGCTTCAGTCCATGACAATTATAAATTGCAGGCAGGATGTGTTTCACATTGTATGAAAACCGGAATGTTAATGAAGTAATACCTGGCCGTTATAGTATAAGGGGAATTAAAAGTCCCCTTATTTTCACACTTGAATCTGACAAACTTACTATCATTTATTGGCCTTTACCTTTTCTGCCTTTCCCAGATACTTCAATTGCGGGTGTATAGAAATACTGATGATTAATGAATTTTTTATAGGACATGAAATCTCAGCTTCTTCAATTACATTGTTGACTTTAGTCGGCATCGAATCGCTGATTAGTTTTATGGTAGGCCGAAGTAAAATTTCTGTCGTTTTATAAATACCATCGACTTTTTCCAACTTCAGAAAGCATTGGCTTTGATAAGAGATAATTTCAATTTTTGCTTTCTCAGCTTTGGAAAGAAATGTATCCATCCAGCTTGAGGATAAAGAAGCAGCCAGCAAATGTTCCGGCGTCCATTTATTCTCGTTAGGGGGTTTCGGACTCACCACTTTAATTTCAGGTAAGTTATGTGACTTAAGTATGGAGTTTCTTTGAGAATTCCAGGTTAAATCAACTTCATAGAAATATTCTTTCATCTTTTTTAATATTTACTATAAAATTACCCGGAATTAAAGGATTTTAATATGAGCGAGGATAATCAGGAGGGTGATCTTAATCAATTTTTAATCAGGATTCACAGAACTAATACGATTTTCAGGATTATACTATCCATAGAATTCTGTTAATTAGGATAACTTGGGAATTTGATCAGTTTTTCATATTTGCGAGTTTGTCATGGCTGACGATGGTAATCTTGCTGCCAGCTATATTGATCAATCCTTCATCCTTAAAATCAGTCAGGATTCTTACTACGGTTTCCTTTGAAGCTCCTACCAGGCCGGAAAGATCGTCTCTGGAAATGGCCATTGTAAACTCTTTGGATCCTTCTTTCTGATACTTATTTTGAAGAGTGACGAGTGCTTCGGCTACTCTTTTTCTGACAGAATTGTATGCTAGTTTTAAAAGACGTTCTTCTCTTTCTGATAAATTACTTGAAATGATCTTAATAAATTTATTGGCTACATCCCTGTTGTTATAAAGCAGGGCAAAAAAATCATCTTTCTTTATCGCGCAGATCTCAGAGTCCTCGAGCGTGATCGCACTCTCGCTGTATTTCTTATTTTCCAGTAAATCCGTATAGCCAAAAAAATCTCCCTCATTGTACAAACCTGTAATAAGTTCTTTTCCAAAGTCGTCCATCCTGGATATCTTCACCTTCCCTTTGCTGATAAAATACAGGAAGTTAGGATAGCTTCCTTCTGAAAACACAGTATGTTTTTTAGGGATCCTGGTTAAGGTCTTTTCATTGCTTAAAAGATTTTCCAGATCTTTCATACCTTTAGCCTGATTCAAAAACTCATCAAGTCCTTCAGCGGTTTTTTGGAATTCCTGTTTGAGAATTTCACTCTTTTTTAGTCGTACTTCAATGGCATCCAGTAATTCAGAATCATCCATAGGCTTGGTTAAATAATCATCCGCTCCCAACTTCATTCCCTTTCGCAAATCTTCTTTTTCTGTTTTTGCTGTCAGGAAAATAAAAGGTATACTGGCTGTTAAAGGATTTTTGCTTAATACGCGAAGCACACCATATCCATCCAACTCGGGCATCATGATATCACATATGATAAGATCCGGATTTTCTTTTATCGCCGCATCAGCTCCGGCTTTTCCATTTTCAGCCGCAATAACTTTATAATTGGCAAGCTCCAGAATTTCCGCTATGCTCTCCCGCACATCCTTATTGTCTTCAATTAATAAAATTTTTTTCATAACTGTTATGATTGATTTGGAATGTCAATGATAAATTTTGTTCCCTTTCCTATTTCACTTTCTACGTTTATAGTCCCTTTTAAGAGCTCTACATATCTTTTTACGATGTTAAGGCCTAATCCGGTCCCCTGGATATTACCCGCATTATTTGCCCTGAAGAACCGGCTGAAAAGAAATGGCATATCCTCTTCCGGAATTCCTATACCCTGGTCTTTCACTGTAAATGTTATATTTTTTCCTTTTGCTATGCTTTCAAACTGAATAGTTCCTTTTTCTGAATACTTAATAGCATTTGAAATAAGATTGATTAGTATATTTTTGAGTATGGCTTTATCGAGATTTACCACTTCACTGCCAGTGTGTTTGTACATTATATTTTGGCTCTCCTTTAAAACAGGATGCATTTCTTCTTTTATTTCTTCTCCCAGGGATGGCAGATCGAACGATACTGGACTATTGGAGATAATACCTTCTTCCAGTTTGCTTAGTGATAAAAAATCATTCAATATTCCTGTGAGTGTGTTAACCGCTGATTTTATTCGTAGAATGTTCTTATCAATTTTTTCTTTTTCGCCGGACTCAGCATATTTTCCTATAAGTGAGGTTGAGAAAAGGATGCTGCTTAATGGTGTTCTGAATTCGTGAGAGGCTATTGTTACGAATTTTGATTTAAGGTCATTTAATTCTTTTTCTTTCTCCAAAGCCTTTCTCACTTCAACTTCCGCCTGCTTTTGTTTTTTATTGGTTTCTTCCAGTTTCTTTATGGCGTCAAAAAGTTCCGCGGTCCTTTTTTGAACACGTTCTTCCAATTCCGTATTTAATTTTTTGTAGGCATTCTCTGCTTCTTTCAACTCAGTAATATCATGGATCAGCCCGGTATAGATGATCCTGTCTTTCAATTTTACTTCACTCACACTTAACAGAAGAGGAAAGATAGTGCCGTCTTTTTTCTTTCCTTTCACTTCTCTTCCTATACCAATAATTTTGCGCACTCCCGTCCGCTGATAATTCTCCAGATAACTGTCATGAGCACTATGATCAGGTTCCGGCATTAATATGTTCACGTTTCGTCCTATTGCTTCTTCCTTACTGAATCCAAAAAGTTTTGCTGCGGCTGGATTAATGGTTTCAATGATCCCCTTCATATCAATGGTGATAATGCCGTCTATTGCGGTTTCAATAATGGCATTGAGCCTTGATTCTGTTTCTGTCTGAATGATATTCTTATTTTCCACTTTAATAGACTTTAAAAGCCGGAAATTAATAATTTTCAAGCTTTTTATGCTGCTTTAGGATGACTAATTAACACTCTATCGGGCACTTCGGGTAAAAATCGCTCAATTTTTAAATAATCGCTTTCAGAAAGAAGGGTTTTTAGAGCTTTTTGCACCTTTTTATAATGAATTACCGCTTTTTCAGGAGATCCGGGAGGAAAAGAATTGATGGTATAATAATTGATGGTATAATAATAGTGTATTCTTTTTAAGATCTCGTCAATGCCTTGATCATGACTAGGGTTTTGGGAAGGTTTCCATCCCTGAATGAAAATTTCTTTTAAATAGGGAGGGAGTGCTGTAAGCATTTCAATGACTGAATTTAAGGAAATATTGTCTCGCAAACCATGAATGACTGATTTCAATACTAATCTGGCAAATGCTAAATCCTGCGGCTTTTCAATATCCCTTGCCAAAGCTTGTAAGAGTATAGTTGTTTGGGTTCTTACCTTTTCCATCTTTATTTTTTTATGTAAAAATAAAGGTTGTTACCCTCATGAGGGATGATCCAGGGTAATTCAAAAATTGATCTGGATCAATTTTTCACCGGTTCGCCCAGACCCATCCTGGAAATGAATATCCTGGCGATGTTGGAAGCGCGTATTTTAGCTTCATCCGCTACAGGTCCGGAAAAATGCTCATCAACGGTCTCGAAAAACAAGGCGAGCCAGTCGTCAAAGTTTTCTTTTTTTAATGGGAGGGCAAGATGTTTTGGAAAAGGTTGTCCGCTATACCTCATAGTACCCAGCAGGAGGCTGCTCCAGAAATCATACATTTTAGGTAAGTGATGCTTCCAGTCTATTTTAACATACTCATTAAAGAAGTAAGAAAGTGAATGATGCTTATTTACTTTATCGTAAAAAGAATTAACCATCAGCTGAATATCTTCTTCGGATTGTATATCTTTTTTATTGCTCATGTAACAGGTGTTTATTTATTAGATATTTAATTCCCCTGATTCCAATTACGATAAGCAGGGCCTGCTTTATAACTTCCATAACTATATAATATACGTGCGGAGAGTTTGGTGGAGGAGGATTTCCATCCATTACTATAAGGGCTCTCTTATTCAATTCCGGAAGCAACCAGACTGATTGCAGGGTTAGAAGGATCGTAAGTGCAACGACAAGGATATATAATAATTTATTTCTTACTGCACTGATCAGCACGAGCCAGAGAGAAAGACAAAAGAATATTTCAAATTTATTCAACGCTTTGAAGACTAGTCTGCCAATCCCTACTCCCAATGCAAGTGTGATGTTAGGGGCGCGGAACTTCAAAGGAGCTTCAATAAATGAAAGGCCCAGAATCAACCCTGCCCATATAAAGGATATCGCAATCAATATAACCGGAATATTCTTATCTTTTTTAATCAGCGTCATCATCATAACTGCAAGTTGGATAATTTCTTTCCGAGATTAAATGAGTAATATCAATTTTAAAAAAACACAAAATTGATATTGCTCATTTTTTTAATACGCTTCCCAGGGTAGCTTCACAAAAAATAATTTTTATGATTGACAAAGACTCCCTTGTAAAAGACATTGCATCGGACAAACGACACCTTGAATCTGTAATTGAACGGCTAGGTATTAAAAGACAATGGCATGGAAGTATTGAAGAAGCATGTATCTGTAACTCCTCTGATCCGGATTTTGTAATCCAGATACTTAAAACATTTGATGAGCGAGGATACTTTCCCAGAAATGAGTTATACGAGTTTCCGCTTGAATACATATTGCAATACCTGAGAAAAACACACGATTACTATTTAAACAAACGACTTCCTGAGATTGAGCAGTCTGTTTCCTTTTTCAAGGAACATTTTACAGATAATGATTTCCTGCATGTGATACTTTCAAAACTTTTTTCAGTCTACAAGAAAAATCTTTCCGAGCATATTCAGCAGGAAGAAGAGATATTGTTTCCATATATCGATGAATTGCTTAAGGGAAATGTGCCCGATAATATGCAGTCCACTTCTATTGAAGCTATTACTTCCGAGCACGAAGATGTAGAAGATGAATTAATCGAGATCCGTTCAGTGATTGTTAAATGTCTTCGAAATACGGACGATATATTGCCTTTTCGGATCTTTCTTCATCAGCTAAATATATTTGAAAATGATCTATGTAAACATGCCTTAGTGGAGGGGCAAGTTTTGCTTCCCCGGGCTATTGAACTGGAAAAAATAATTAAATCAAACCTAAAAGAAACAAAATATGGCGATGGTCACAGAAATGGCCAGGTCAAAAAACGTTCTCAGACATTTAATGATTACAATAACAAGTTTATTAAAAGAGATTCTGAAACAGGAAAATTTATCGATGTGAAGTCTGATAAGAAACCTTTTAAGGGAATAAGAAAGGAAAAAGGGAAATAGTTTATTATATTTCGTCGGTTAAAAAAGTTAAGACTAAAAATTGTTATAGCTTCTGTCTTTTAGGCAGAAGCTGTATTTTTAAATAGTGTTGGAAAATATTTGTGTTTGAGGGACATTCTTCCACATCCTTTCGTCAAAAGCCATACAAATATTGCGGAGAAAAGGCTTCCCTTCAGGAAGAACTTTAAGAGAAAAATTGTCTATCTGAATTAAATTATCTTTTTCCATTTCTTCCAATCTCAGCAGGCAGTTGAACAGATCCGGCGTCTGGTCTTCTACCTGATCCCATCTAGTCTCCATTTTGCACATTATATTCAATATGTGTTTTCGCAGTATTAAATCTTCTGTGTTTAACTCGTGTCCCTTATGAATAGGCAAAATGCGGTTGTTTATATAAGACATGTAGGTTTCTACCGTCTTAATATTCTGCATAAATCCTGTCCACGTGTCGCTTATGGAAGAAGCGCCCAGTCCTATAAGCATATGTGTATGGTTACAGGTATATCCCATAAAATTCCTATGCAGGGTTTTATTTTGTGCAGCATGGTAAAGCGAATCGCTTTCAAGGGCGAAATGATCCATTCCTATTTCAAGATATCCAGATTGTTCCAGTAATTCTCTTCCTTTTTCGTACAATGACCTTTTTACATCGGAACCAGGTAAATATCTTTCAAATATTTTTTGAGAGGGTTTTAGCCACGGTACGTGCGCATAACTGTAAAAAGCAATACGGTCCGGTTTCAGCAAATTGACCTTTTCTATTGTGTCACTTATAGTATTTAATGTTTGATAAGGGAGGCCGTAGAGAAGATCGAAGTTAATGGAAGTATAACCCATGCTTCTTGCCTGCAAGGTGACGTTCTCAACGGTTTCAAATGATTGCTGTCTGTTACATATTTCCTGTACTTTAGGATCAAAATCCTGTATTCCTAAACTTAGTCTCCTGAAACCAAGATTAAATAATGTCTCTAAATGTTTTTTGCTGGTGCTGTTAGGATGAGCTTCAAAACTTAATTCTGCTTTTGGATGAAGAATACTTTTCTCAAGGATTCCTCTCATCAGGATTTCCAGGTTTTCGGGTTTAAAGAATGTTGGAGTTCCGCCGCCTATATGGATTTCTTTGATGACCGGTATCCTCTCAAAAAGTAAAAGATACTGTGACCATTCTTTTAAAACGGTACTGATATAAGGAAGCTCAACAGTGTGGTTAATCGTAATTCGTGTATTGCACCCGCAATAAGTGCAGAGGCTTTCACAGTAGGGAAGATGTATGTATAGGCTTAACCCTTCAGATTCATTGTGTGCTTTGAAGCTTTCTCTTACCAATTTTTTCCATCTGTCGTTTTTAATATTGTTTTCCCAATAAGGAACGGTAGGATAGCTTGTGTACCTTGGACCCGGCACGTTATATTTTTCAATAAGATTTGTTTCTAGCGTTTTCATACTAATGACAACAATGAAGTTTGCAGGTTTTATTTTCGGATTCAGGACTTAAATAAGGTATGCCCAGGTTTAAGCCTCTAACAATTAAAAGTATTCCTATAGTAACCGAGAGGACAGGTACAATTTTTCTGATCTTTGTCCTCCAGCTTACATTAATAGAGTTTTTTATCAACACTATGAAAGCCATTGCAGGAATAGTGCCCAATCCAAAAAAAACCATAAATAATGCCGCGGATATTGGATTCCCTGTGGCAGTTGCACCACCAAGGGCAATGTATACCAAGCCGCAAGGAAGAAGTCCATTGACAAGACCAAGAAGAAAAATCGAGGTAGGCGATTTGCGTTGGAGTAGGTTTCCAAAAATGGTTTTTATATAACTGATAAAACGGTAAGTAATTCCTGAAAATTTAATTGTGGTTCCCAATAAGGAAAATAATGTGATCAGCACTATAAAAATCCCACATAGAATGGAAAGTACTTGCTGCCATCCGATTATTGAGAACCCCAGGCCGATAAATCCAAATACAGTTCCAATAACTCCATAAGTGATTGCTCTTCCACTGTTATAAGCCAGTATTCCCCCAAATCTTGATACTGAGTTATTTCCAATAGGAAGCGCAAGAGCAATCGGACCGCACATTCCTATGCAGTGCAGGCTTCCAAGTAATCCAATAACAAATGCGGCAACTATTTCCACTATTGAACAAAAAGATTTTTTTCTACAAAGTATTTTTTATTATCATGTTCCCAATCCAATTGAACCTTGTATAATCCACGATGAAATTCTTCTTTATTAAAGTGTTGTTCATTGTTATTATTTAATTTAATATTTTTTTTCAGATCTTTTTTTTCATCCGATGGTCTGAGGAAGTTTACTGTTCCTTCTGCTTTGGAAATTGGGAAACCTATAGTGACGCGTTTCTCATTTTGCGTGATGACAATCTGGTCTTTAATATCATAAGCATTATTCATCTTATCCATTTGCTCCTGATATTTTATTTCTTTGGCATAGTAATCCTCGCTTACTAGGTTTATATCCTGTTTGTAAGCCTGCATCACCATATAAATGATGAAGGCGGCAAAACCGATGAATGCAAATGCCACTGAATATCCCCAGTTGATTTTCATAAAGTTATTATTGTACAGGCCCTATAAATGTTGTTTTAATTGTTTCCATCAACTCATCTCCGGAATAAACTTTAATTTTAACTTTGGTCTTCATTGATTTTATTTCTTCTTTAGGCATAATGACGAAGAAACTTCCATCTGAAATAGCCTGCTTGTGAAGATTTAAGGATTCTCCATTTAATTTGAGTTCTACATTTTTATCTTCTGATTCGAAATGCAGGGTAAATTCTTTATTTGTTTTATTGACTATTTTATATTGATACAGATTACTGATCTTATCATTCTCCAGCTCCTGGTACAGTATGCCGGGAGTACGGAGTACCGTAGTTTCAATATCGTTTCTTGTCATAAGTAGTCCAGCCAGAAAACCGAGTAATACTACAAGAACAAATGAGTATGCTATCAACCGCGGAGTAATTCTGAAAGGCTGACCTTTTGCAATTCCTTCTTCGGAGTCGAATCTTATCAGGCCCTTAGGAAGATTCACTTTCTCCATCATATAGTTGCACGCATCTATACA
>JAIERY010000374.1 GCA_019746425.1 Cytophagaceae bacterium | reverse complement strand
ATCAAGCTTACCTTCCTGAACCAGTGTAGCTTCTTCCATTCCTGCCTTCCGGAAGAAATCAGTATCCGTTGCTCCCGGCAGCAAAGAAGTGATGGTAATATTTGTATCCTTCAGTTCATACTGTATCGCTTCAGTCCATGACAGTACAAAAGCTTTTGTACCATGATATACTGATTGCCATGGCCCCGGAGCTTTTCCTGCAATGGAGGCAACATTTAGAATCTTGCCGTCATTCCGTGCCTTCATTTCCTGTAGGAAACATTTGGTAAGAATCACATATGCGCCTATGTTAAGCTGGATTATATCCAACTCACGGTGGATATCCGTTTCAGTAAACTGTCCATAATATCCTTGTCCGGCATCATTCACCAATACATCTATTTGTATGTTTTTTGCTTTCACTTCCTCATACACTTCAAACGCGGCTTCTTTTCTAAAAAGGTTTTTTTCAATGGGAATTACCTCAATCCCGAACTCATGATGCAGTTCTACCGACCTTGTTTGCAGATCTCCCAGATTTTCAGAAACAATGATCAGATTATACCCGTCTTTAGCAAAAAGCTTTGTCAATTCAAATCCTATTCCGCTTGTACCTCCCGTTATGAGAGCATATTTTTCTTTATCAGCCATAATATTTTTACGTAATTACCCTATCCTTTTCACCCTTAAACTCTTAAATATAAACACAGGAATCGATAACATCGTTTCCGGAAGAGACTTTGTGTATTAGAAACATTTGATAAGAAATGAGCATGAAGGGAAAGTGAGGGAAATCAGCAGGTCTATTTTTTTGTAAAATCTTTATTGCCTTTCTTGCTCCCACGAGCATCTTCATCATTCTTTTTTAAAGCATGCATGTATACAATCAGATCGTCCATTTCCTGTCTTGATATTTCATGCTTTTTAAATGAAGGCATTCTGCCTAAGCCTAACAGAAACGCTTTGCTTCTGATTCGGATACGCTTGGTAAAACCTGGTAAAGGGACATTATTAATGGGAGGCCCAAGACCAGCTTCTCCACCTGGATGGCATTGCTGGCAATTAGTCATAAAAACTTTCTCGCCATTTAAAACCTGTTCGTTTTTTACCATCATGCCCATGATGGGCTCGCTCCGTCTTGCCGTCCCGCAGGAAACAAATAAGCTAATGAATGTTATAAAAAAAATTACTGTAAAAAGAGATAATTTAAAATATGCTTTCATTTCTTTTCAACTTTAGTAATTTCAGATCTTGTAACTTTCCATATAACTCCTGTTTGCTTTTTAGGAGCCGGACCATCTTCAGTGATCGGCATCACACCAAAGTCCACTACATACAGCATCGTGCCTGTTGGATCAAACCTTACTGTTATTGGTCGCTCTATTCCTCCTGTCTCAATCTGGGATGCCGGAGCATTTACCTTTCCTTTGTTTACCAGAAACTCATTGATGACTCCTGTATTAACATTCACTCTTACTACCTTAAAACCCACAGGGCCGTAAATCCTTCCTGCGTCAGGAGCCATGTCTCCGAATTGCGCTACAAAAGCTTCTCCTACATAACCAAAACTTTCGCTTTTTGAAAAATCAAATCCGCTGGAAGAGGAATGCACGCCAAGTATGGCTGTTGGTGCAGGAGGAATATTAGGGTGTACGGCCAGAAGGAATTCAGGATCATCCTTGTTTGTCTTATAATCTTTATCAGCCAAGGGTTTTCCTCCCGCATAATCAGGCCATCCATACCATGTTCCTGGTTTTATCTCCCATAAAATATCTCCTGTTCCATAGACAGGTCTGCTTCCTCTTGTATCGTAGGAATTTTCACTCACATATAATTTGTCATCAGGTGAAAAAGAAATTCCGTAGGGGTTACGCAAGCCCCATGCAACTACTTCAAGCTTTCCTCCATTGATGGGAACACGCATAATGGCTCCTGAACATGGAATACTTCCTTTAATTATTTGATTGGCTGAAGTAGTAGTCCCGAATGAAGAATATGCGCCGGTTTTTACTTTGTCATTTTTTTCATAGGTGAGATAATTATCTGTTTTAAAATTTTGTCCGGTAAGAGTCACATCATTGCAGGGTATATCATGAAATTCAGGATATCTTTTAAGCCAGCCAAATTCAATATTATCTTTTCCTACCACTCCTGAATTTGTAGCTACACCTTGCCCAAAATAAACATATCCGTCATTACCCACTACAGGTACGTTTGTATGATGATCGCCTACACTGGGAAGGCTATCGACAAGAATTGTTATTTTGCCATCCTTTGTAATCTTTAAAATTTTTCCTCCTTCAAGTTGCCCGCCTTCGGAAACATAGAACATACCATCTCTATAATCTACTCCTGTCCACGGGCCATTTTTATCCCCTTTGGCAATTTCTGTGATTTGCCCATCTGATTCAAGTTTAATCAGTCTGGGTGTAGTCCAGACTTCCCCGTAGGAATATCCTGCTTCAATGACGTAAACATTTCCATCTTCATCAAAAGCAATACCTGTAGGAAAAGTTAATCCAGAAACAAGAGGTTCAATTTTATAGCCGTCTGGCAATGCAACATCATTAATAGATATATTTCTTGTTACCGGGTCGAAGTTTTTAGTTCCGCCATAGTGGCCTCTTAATTTATAGCAACTGCTTGTAATAGCACAAAAGCCAATTAATAGAAGGATATAAAAAGAAAGCTTTGACATATAAAAGTTTATTGGTCTGATCTTCTATATAAGCTTTCTTCATTTAGAATGTTTGGAATTTGATAACTAAAGGTAAACTTAAATCTAGGTTTTCGGTTGCCAGTAATACCGTATTTATCCATGCCTATATGAAAGAAAAAATCAATTGTATTCTTAATCATTGACAAAGGATATGACGCATAGTTATACATGGCAGTTTTTGTGCCTGTATAAATAAAAAGCTATCTTTAAATATTGTTTCCCGTGTCATGAGCTCAAATGCATTCCCATTCAAATCAGGTGTTTTATACAAAGTAAAAAAAGATTTCCATTTTCCTTCCGGTGATGCATTTATAAAAGATGATTTATTGTTTTATGTTTGTTCGGACTACAACCATTATGACGGAATAGAAATTTATTTTTTCAGGGATAAATTATCCACCAAGCTGCTGCGATGGGAAATACGGGATGAGGAATTGGATTCATGGAAAGATTATATGGAAGCTGTTGCATAAGGTTCAAACAGGATTATGTCTATACAAATAAATATTCCAGATCATATTCTTTTTGAAGACGACTATATTATAGTATTGAACAAACCTTCCGGCCTCATGGTAGAGCCAGACAGGAATGGACATCCCAATTTGCTGCATCAGATCCGAAAGCATTTAAAAACTATTTTGCCTCCGGGTGAAGAATTGTATGCTCAGCATATTCATCGTCTCGATCGCCCTGTAAGCGGAATTGTTTTGTTTGCCAAAAAGAGGATGGTATTGAAAAATTTAAACGAACAGTTTGCAGAGCGCAGAGTGAAAAAGTATTATCAGGCACTTACTGATCTTGCGCCGGATATGAGGCAGGGGAAGCTGGAACACTGGCATCGTAAAGAAAAAAAGAAAGCTGTCCTTTATAATGAAAATATGCCTCACGCTGAAAAAGCAATATTAAACTATGAAGTGGAAAAGATTGCAGAAGGCAGGTTCTTATGGAATATTGAATTGAATACAGGCAAGTTTCATCAGATCCGCGCGCAGCTTTCTGCGGCGGGTTGTCCAGTGATCGGTGATATTTTATACGGTTCTGATATTTCCTATAAACCTGATTCAATCGCGCTCCATGCAGCCAGGCTTATTTTTTACCACCCTGTTACCAATGAGGAGCTCATCATCGAAGATAAAGCACCTTTCCTGGTTTAATTTTTTTTCTGCTAGATCCATTCTGAAATAAAAATAGCTCTGCAGTTTTTATAGGTTAAACCAGCAAGTACACAGAAAAAAATATACATAACAGATAAAGTTATTTTTTCTATAATATATCATTTTACCCGCATTCTGCTTTTAAAAAAAAGTTTAGGGAACGCTCTACTACAGATTGCCGCAGAAGTATTTTGATGGTAAAGAGACTTTAAGTGAAGTTAAATCAGCGCTGGTTCAGAATGGTAAAATAAATATCTATCCCAATCCGGGTAAAGATGTTTTTACAGTTGACTTTTCTTTCGGAGTGGTTTTTTCTGAGATACTCATACTGATATTTTATGGCAGTTATTATATAAAGAGGTCAATAAAGAGCAGCATATTGATCATAAAATAATTACTCTCAGTGATCTTCCGCCGGGTGTATATTTTCTACAGGTTTGGAAGGAGAAGGTAAGTCAATTATAAAATTTATTAAAGATTAAAATGTGTTTGTTTAAAAATAAAAAAGCTCCGGTTTCACGGAGCTTTTTTATTTTTAAGGTGAAAGATTTTTCAGGATAATTTTCTTGAAAGATCTGCTTCCTTTTTTTCTACCGGGGCAAAAAGGCTTTCCGGCAGATCGGAAATTTTTTGTACAAAGGCTTCAAAGTCTTCTTTCAGCCTTTCATTTTGTTTTCCATTCATAGCTTCATCGGCCATGAGTACTAAAAAAAACATGATGGACAGGTACAGGCAGAAAACAAAAGAAAAAAGATTAAGTACCGGTACGACTACTGATTTCAAAAAAGATGATGAGCTTTTCATAATTTTAAAGGTTTAGACCAACAATACTACAAAAACACTGATAACTTAATCAAAACTTGCGCCAGGGAAAGGATTGAAGACGGCGCTATGTAAAAATAAAAATCAGGAAAAATTAAATCAAGATTTTTGATAAAATTAATTTAAGCCTGTTTTTTCGTTTTTTGCGCAAAAAAAGCCTTTTTAATAAAGAAATAAAGAGGTTGAATTTCTGTAAATCCTTGCCCTTAATTCCCGGTCTCTGGAATCTCCCGCATGGAGTTCTCTTATATTATCCTCTTTTTTACCGGATTTTTTTTCCGGAATGGCATGAGCGCATCTTTTCATCTTTTTCAGTAAAGAAAAATTTCCCGCTGTATGTCATCACTATTAAGTTAGCGATAATAAAATAAAAAAAACCGGATGAAAATCTCATCCGGTTTTTTTTATCAAATACTGTGTTAATGTTATCTGACAAGGTGTACCCAACCATTTTTTTCCGGGCACTGGCCGGATTTGTCTATAAATTTATAGTAATAGGTGCCTTCATTTACATTCACGCCGTCCCATTCATTCTTGTACAGGTTTGATTTGTAAACTCTTTCTCCCCAGCGGTTATAAATATTCAATTCCCATTCTCCGATCTGCTGCAGTCCATTGAGTACAAAAGTTTCATTGTGCGCATCTCCATTGGGAGTAAATAGGTTATTGGTAGTAATCGGCAGCATCTGTATGTTGACAGTATCACTGTATTGTCCGCAACCATTGGTAGCAGTGAGTATGTAAGTGCCTGCCTGGCTGATCGCAAGAGTGCTGTCGGTACTGGTACCTGTGTTCCAGGAAAATACCACGTTACTCAATTGAGAGAAGTTGGTGTTTTTTGCTACAAGTATCATGGGTTCTTCTTTGCAAAGCATCACGTCGGGCCCCAATGAAAAATCCGGAGTCTGGTCAAGCTGTACAGAAAAATCTGAGGTTCCTTCGCAGCCATCCACATTGGTTACAGTTACCGTAAATGTACCGCTCTGCTTTATGTAAATGGCGGTATCTGTACTTCCCGTACTCCAGTCATAGGATTGATAATCTCCCGGATAAATCTGTATGCTGTCGCCTGTGGCAATGCACTGATCGGGGATGTTTAAATTCAGGGCAAGGTTTCCGAAATCAGTGAAGTAACCATAGCGAAATCCTGTAGCGGAATTATCGTTGGGATCTGCGGCTCCTGTCGTTACTTTTTTTCCATTCAGAATTCCCAAATGGAAAATTCCTGCTGAATTGGAAATAATATTAGAGCCTAGCGGTACTTCGCTGAGATTATTAAATTCCAGCGTGTCAAATAGCCATGCACCGCCTGTGCCCGCTACCGGAGTAAAGCTGGCGCCATTGATGACGGTATTGGTAGTCCCTGTCGGAAATACTGAATTGGTAAGCGTGAAAGAATTCTCCGCTCCTGCTTCCACGGCAATAAATAAATAAAAAATTTCTCTGTAGTTAAATGATGACCTGTTTACGGTTACGTAAGTAGAACCTGTGCATTGCAGAGGAGGTACCACGGCGTTAGCCATCTCTCCGTCAATTTTTATTAAGTGGTTCATGTAAGCAGGTTTGCTGGTCGTAATATACGCCGCATTGGGATCAGCAGTAAGGTCAATAGAATATGTCTGCCCTTTCATAAGATTCACTCCCTGATCCACTCCGTTTTTAGAAATTGTCGTGTTGTCCTCTGTGGCAACGAGAAAAGCATATCCGCTAAAAACAATGTATTCCGTTCCGGTACGATTTACAGGAATAATCTGATCGCCTGCAAGATCATAAGCCTGGGTAGTTTCCCCTATGGAATCATCTTTCATGGTCACAGCAATTTTTTTATTGGATACAATATATGTTCCCGCCATATGGGCTGCTGCAGATTTGCCAAATGCTTCTATGGAATATGTCTGACCTCTGTTCAAGGTGATATTGATAGGAGCCATAGAACTTCCGGCGCCTACACGATAGGGCTGAGTAGGAGTTACAGTGATAGTAGTGTTATCTTCGGTGGCTACTATGTCTATGGTAGATCTTCCATCCATGTTATTTCCCCAGAAATCGAAACCTATATTGAAAAACCTGTTTTGAAAAGGCACATAGAATTCTTTTCCAAGAGAATTGTTCCCTTTCAACGCAAATATATCTGTGTTTACAATTCTGCCTGCACTGCTTTTTCCCAACACTTCATAATAAGCAGTGATGTAATCTGTAGCAGTAATTAAAACTCCTTTGTTATTTGGCTGGTTGATACTTCCTATGGCAGTTTCCAGCGTTGCTTTCCACGGACTCAGATTAAATGTATTGGATGAATTCGCTGCTATTGGAAAATTATTGGCAATGGTAATTCCTGCTGCGGGAATGGTGATGGTTACATTGCTGGGATTATTTAAGGTAGCTACCTGTAAATAAATAGGTTCGTCGCCGTGTGTCTGGGTAACTTCATGCGCCGCAAACCAGAAAATCGTATCGACCTGTGCGTTTGAGATATTGGTTAGAAATATAGACAGAATAAACATGTATCCTGTCTGAATTTTTTTAATTGATAAGTTCATATATGTGTTGTTTGTCTCCGGAAAAAGTGGCTAAAGATACTAATGATTTATATAATTTTAAGATTTTATGGCACAAAAAGTAATAATAGGTATAAGAGGTGTTCTTTTTATTCAATGCTTTCGAGAAATAGTTTTATTTGTGTATTTTAAAATATCAGCTCAGATTATACGTCTACCTTATAAGACTTTATCATTATGATTGACTTTAGTGAATACATAAAACTGCATAAAGGAAAACAGGTAATGATCAGCGCCATTACAGGAAGGATAGGGGGTACTTTGCTGGGAAATAAAACAGACAAGGAAGGAAATATTATTGCTTTGATCGTTCAGCAATATCTGCACCGAATTGAGGTGCCGACGGATGAGATATTAAATATCAGGGAAATGTAATTAGCAGAGACAGGTCCCGATAATTATCGGGAAATAGTGTCTAATTACGTTTATTGCCTTTTGTTTCCTTGCGTGGGTGTATGATGGTCGACACCATTACCGCCTATCGGAGTTTCTATTTTGGTAAAGAGGGTTAACTTTTCGCTTTTCATTTCACCATTTCTTTCCTCTTTGATCTCTTCTCTTAGTTTTCTTAAAATTTTAACATTCGCGGTGTCGGCATTCGCGTAATAATCTTTCCAGAAATCTATAGTGTTGGTCAGCAAATCGATTGTATTCCTGTCTTCATTGGATATTTCATCTTTTCTCAGCAAACTTTTAATTGCAAGATTTAAATTCCGTGCGGTAGTTTCCGCTTTGGTTTTGAGTGTCTGATATTCTGTTTGCTTGTTATAATAGAAGGTGAAATAATTCATGCTGATACCTAATCCCACGGAGCTTATGGCTGTCAGGAATATTCTGGCAAATTCATTTTCTGTGATCAGGATAAAAGGAATCCAGGTGATGGCAATGACAAGTGGAATAAGCGCCATAGGCTCTGCAATACTGTTCAAAACTTTCCCCCATTTTTCTTTAGGTGTACCCCCTGTATTGTTCATGTGATTTAAATAAATCACGTAGTCAGCGGAATAATTATTTTTCATACGGTTATAATTTGTACTAAATACTTTTTTAATACAGCATTGTTCATGGGAGAATTATGCAACAGTTCTGTTATAATTTTTTGAAATGATATTAATCCATGAAAAACTACTGCATTAAGGGGATAATAAGGGTATATACTTTAAAAGCATGGCGGTTATCCTGAGAAATATGGGTATATTTTTTTTATTTCAGGTACATTCTCCGATTATAAAAATAATGATTCAGCTTTTGTGATTGACTCAGGTTTGCCTACATCAATAAGGATATCGGAAGAATGGTCGAATCCCATAATGGTATGACGGGCGCATAGCTCCAGGTATACTTCCACCATGGAAAATTTCCCTTCCCGTTTAATGAGTTTAAAAATTTCAGGCTCGATAATATGAATGCCGCTGAAAGCCTTAGGAATAAAATCATTTTCTTTTTTGCTGATCTTCTCCTCATTGGTCTTTATGTTTTTCCATCCGCACAATTCATTTTTCTTATTGAATAAAAAATAACGGGAAGTGGTTCTTTCTGTAATTGCCAGTGTGGCAAGAGACTTGTTGGCTTTGTGGAATGCGATCATTTTACTTATGTCGAGATTGGTAAGCATGTCCACATTCATGACCAGGAAAGGCTCATCGCCTGTTAAATAGGCAGCAGCTTTTTTCAAACCTCCGCCGGTTTCCAATAAAGCATTGGTTTCATCGGATATGGTAATATTACTTCCGAAGTTGTCATGTTCTTTTAAGAATGAAATGATCTGCTGGGGAAAATGATGCACATTGATTACAAACTCATCAACCCCAAAACTTTTCAGGTACTCAATATTTCTCTGAAGCAATGGTTTGTTATTCACTACCGCCAATG
This sequence comes from Cytophagaceae bacterium, assembly GCA_019746425.1. Taxonomy (GTDB): domain Bacteria; phylum Bacteroidota; class Bacteroidia; order Cytophagales; family Cytophagaceae; genus JAIERY01. Next base: position 9,412 of record JAIERY010000374.1, on the reverse strand, counting down.
CCTTGGGATGATTTTCTGTAAAAGGTTTCAAGCGCGTGCCTAGACCGGCCGCAAAGATCATAGCTTTCATTTAAATAATGTTGAATTTTGAATTGCTTGTTCAATGTTGAATTTTTTTAATTCACCATTCACAATTCATAATTCACAATTCACAATTAATTAGTCCAGTTCTTCGCATCCTGCACCATGTGTTTCACTTCCACCTTCACTCCGAATTTGTCTTTGAGATGTTTGGCAAGGCTATCGGCTGCAAATACGCTCCGGTGTTGGCCGCCTGTACAGCCAAAACCTATCATAAGGCTTTCGAAATCTCTTTTGAGGTAATCATTTACCGTAATGTCTATTGTACTGTACACATGCTGTAAGAAAGAAGGCATTTCCGTCTGGTACATTAAAAATTCCTGCACCTCTTTATCCCTGCCCGTAAGTTTTTTATATTTTTCAAAACGTCCGGGGTTCAGTATTCCCCTGCAGTCAAATATAAATCCGCCGCCATTGCCAGAGGAATCTTCAGGAAGACCACTTTTATAGGAGAAGCTGTAGACTCTTACCGTGAGCTTGCTTGTCCCGCTTGCCTTTACATTTTCAAAACGTTTGATGATATCTTCATTTACCATTGCTTCCAGCACCTTCTGTAATTCGGGAAGGCGTATCGGAATGTTTTTATTTTCCAGAAACCATTTAAGGTTTTTCAGTGCAAAAGGAATACTGCTGATGAAATGTGGTTTGCGCTCGAATAAACCTCTGAAGCCATAAGCTCCCAAAGTCTGTAGCATTCTTATCAGAACAAAGCCGTGATAGTAATCCATGAAATCTTTTTTGTGGAGCTGGTTATTTAAAAGATCATTGGCTCTGTCAAAATAATAATTTACCAGTTCATCTCTCCACTCATAAGGCAAGGCTGCTTTTGCCTGCCACAGCATGGAAGCTACATCGTATTGAAGCGCTCCCTGCATGCCTCCCTGGTAATCTATAAAATATACTTTATTGTCTCTGACCATTACGTTCCTGCTCTGGCAATCCCTCATCATAAAAAACTTATGACGTTCCTGCATGAGGTAGAAGCTGAGCATTTCAAAGTCATTCAGCAATAAATTTTTGTCGTAATTTAATTTTAAGGCACGGAGAAAATAATATTTAAAATAAAGCAGGTCAGAGTAAATCGCCTGTCTGTCGAAAGAATGTGTGGCGATGCAGTAATCATAATCCAGTCCTGTGCCGCCCTGTATCTGTATGCGCGCAAGCTGGGCAAAAGTTTTCTGATACAGCTCAAAAGTATTATCGGTATATCCTTCTTTCTGAACAATGTCGAAAAGAGAGCTGTCTCCCAGGTCTGACTGTATGTAAAAAGTTTTATCGGCGCTTACATGAAAAATTTCCGGAACAGATAGTTGTTTGGTATGAAAATGCCTGGAGAATTCTATAAAGGCAGTATTCTCCGGGATGTTATTATTATAGGTAACTATATAAGATCTCTGCGCAGTACGCACCCTGAAATACTGCCTGTCGCTTCCCGCCTGGGCCAGCTGCCTGGTTTCTTCAATCGGCGATTCGGGTTTCCAGCTTTCAAAAAAATCTTTTACCTTATCAATGATGGTAGACATATGTCTTCTTTAAGTATATAACTACTGGGATCCTTCAAAGATAAGCCTTACTGTGATTTTTTAACAGAATTCTATCATTTTCACGGCCCTTTTTGCGCTATTCCTGTGGGGGTTGTATTTTACTCATTATTAGTATATTACTATTCTTTCCCAAGGGATAAATGCCGTATTTATACTGATTTTATTTATTTATTTATTTGTTAGGGGTATGGACTTATGCTGTTGTCTCCCTGTAGTTGAGAGTCTTGGAATTGTCCATGAATAAATTCATATTTGATTAAAACCGGTGAATACCATAGCGCGTGAGGAAGATTAAAAAAGTATTGCTGATTGATGATGATAATATCACCAATTATCTGAATAACAGCATCATCTCCAATCTGGAAATGGCGGAGGAAGTTATTATGAAAATGAATGGAGCAGAAGCTATCAACTATCTGAGAAAAGATTGTAAGGCCACAGTCAATAATTTTCCCAACCTTATTTTGCTGGATCTTAAAATGCCGGTGATGGATGGTTTTGAATTCCTGCAGGAATTTGAAAAGCTCTGCAATAAAGACAGGCATAAAATACACGTGGTGATTCTTACCACCAGCCGTGATGCCGAAGATCTTATTAAATTAATTAACCTGGGAAATTATTATTTTGTGAACAAGCCGCTTACTACTGAAAAGTTTCTTGACATCCATCACCGCTATTTCAGAGAGTACGAATAGGGAAATTACCTATTTCAATATTTCCATTATTTTTTCCTCTGAAAGCGGTTTGATAAAATAGGAGAGGTTTCTTTCTTTTATTTTTCTCATGTCTTCCGGATTGGAAGAACTGGTAAGCACAATTATTTTTATTTTATGTTTGTTGGAGAACTCCATCCGCTCATACTTATCTAAAAACTCAAAGCCGTTCATCACGGGCATATTGAGGTCTAAGAATATCAGTTCGGGACAGGCATTTTCAGAAGCACAAATTTCACCAATGATATCTAATGCTTTTCTTCCATTGGTAGCTACGGAGATATTCTTTGCGATACCTGCTTTCTCTATCACTTTTGAATTTAAAAAATTAGTGACCTCATCGTCATCAATGAGCAGTACCCTGTGGATGGCATTTAGTATTTCCATTATCCCTGTTTTTATCCATTTTACGTATAATTTTTTAAAAAGGACAAATTCAGGCGTAATAGGCCTATGATATTTGGCCAGCCAACAAATTAAGCCGGCGACAATTACCTCTGCCAGAAACTTATATCAATCAATCCGGATCCGAATTTCCGGGCTCTGAAAATAGAACCAGTGCAGAGTACGGATCATATGACTATTTATATTAAAGTTTTATAGTGCTTTTTAAAAGTTTATCCGCTCTATACTTTCTTTAATACATTTTTATTTCTTCTCCAGTACAATCTTTTATTGTGTTCTAAGTGTAATTCTCAGCCAGGTTTTTAAATTATTCAGTCTTCAGAAATAATAAAAAACACAGTATTCGCTATTTGTTATGTGATAATTATTCTATACATAATAATATGAAAGCAAAATACAATTTACCTTTCTCTGTAATCCTCGTGTTTATGACTTTGGGCGGTCTTACATGGGCGCAGGTAGTTCCTGTAGGCTCGGGTAGCTACAACCTGGGTTTATGTCCGGGTTGTCCTCCGGGTCCCGGCCAGTGGAATGGAACCTGGTTTGACGCTCCGGCCAACAAACCCAAAGTGGTTCCCGGTTTTTCGCAGCATCCAACTACCCACGAATGGTGGACATCATTCATCTGGGATCCGGGACTCAACACTTCACACTCTTATGACAACTGGTCGTATCCTCATTCTATCAAAGCAGATAGTTTCGGGCTGAGGATTTGCAAAAACAGATTGGATAATGTGAGGAATACTTTTCCTCATATGTACAACTATGAATCCTGGCCACACCAGTGCATGAATGTAGGTATAAGAAATATGCGTTCCGATTCCACATGGGTAGTGGAATATGGCGACTGGCATGTGAAGGCACGATGGAAAGATAATTCAGGAAACCAACTGAATGCAACCATCGCCAATGGAGTTCCTTTTGTATACTTTGAAAAACTGGGAGGCAATGATCTGGAAGTATGGCTGGAGTGGGATCCTGTTATTGATAATACTATAGGTACGAATGTAATTGGATTCACGGTGCAGGGTTCCAACTATGGAATATTTGCTCCTGCAGGTTCCACCTGGACGCCCATTACCGGTAACTGGGCGGGAAAAGGAATCAGGGGGTTTCGCACCAGCCTCAATGGAAAAAATTATTTTGCCGCAGCGCCTCTTCCGGATAATACACTTGCAACACTTCAGAAATTTGCCAGCCACGCTTTTGTATTTGTAACAGGAACAAATATGAATTGGAATTTTGATGAGGCCAATGCATGGCTTACTACTACTTTCAATTATACTACAGTAATAAAAGAAGGAGTGCAGGCTTTACCTATTGTAGGGATGCTCCCTCATCATTGGAAAAATTCCACTACTCCCACAAACGGAGTTATATTCAATACTCCCCGGGGAGAACTTCGCTGTCTGGACGGCAATTCTTTTACCACACGCTTAAGCAACTTCGGTGTATTGCCTCAATTACCTCTTACGGGAAATTTTCCAGACTTATATAAATACATAGACGATCAAAGAGCGGATATAAACTATGTGGAGTCGGGTGATAATTATATTGGCGGAAAGCAGATCGCCAAGCTTGCCAATCTTACAGAGATCGCTTATTACGTAGGACACACTGCGGCATTCAACCAGTATCTTGCTGAGCTCAAAACCGAACTTCAGGATTGGCTCACCTCTCCTGATGGAGAAAACAACGGAGCATACTTATATTACAATTCGCTGTGGCATACACTCACTCCTTATTATGGAGATCTTGGCCCGCAACTGCAAAACGATCACCATTTTTCCATAGGATATATTCTTCGCGGCGCTGCTACGATTGCCAAATACGATGCAGCCTGGGCCAACACGGGAAACTGGGGCAATATGGTGAACATGATGATCCGTCATGTCGCTGCCTGGGATCACAATGATGCCATGTTTCCATTCCTGCGTTTCCATAGCCCCTTCATAGGGCATTCCTTTGCAGGAGGATCTTCTGCAAGACCGGGAGGCAATGGCCAGGAATCTTCTTCCGAAGCAATTAATTTTGCCGCTGCTGTTTTTTTCTGGGGACTCAACACTCATAACAATACCATACGCGATCTGGGCATGTATCTGTATCTTACAGAAGTAGAAACAGCGAAAGAGTACTGGTGGGATGTAGAGAATACTAATTTCCCTCCTTCGTTTACAGGCAATCATGTTTGGAATGTAGACGGACTTTCCCATGGCAAATGGACATGGTTTGGAGGAAGACCGGAATACGGTGTAGGCATTAATGTATCTCTCATGGATGCTCATCTGCTTTATCTCGCGCACGATACCACCTATTCCCGCCAGGCATACAATCAGTTTGTGAATGATGTGCGCGCTTACGAAGGCAATCCTGCTTTGACCCAGGAGCAGGTATGGCAGGATGCGATATGGGCATGGCGCGCAACTTTCGAACCGCAAACAATACTGGCAAAGTATAATGCTCTCGGAGCTTTCCCTTATACTTTAAACGGATGGGGAAACATTGTATGGAATAATCCGGCGATAGGAGATTTTAACGATGTGGCTCCTGCCCATTTTTACCATTGGGTTCGTGCGCTTGATAGTTTGGGTTGGGTAAATCCTGCCATCACAGCCAACTACTCTTCGTACGGAGTATTCGATAAAAATAATTGCAGGCATTATGTGATGTATAATCCTCCCGGTGATCCTTCCCGCACGGTAACTTTTTCTGATGGAAGAAGCTTCGTACTTCCGGTAGATACTACTATTACTTTTAAAGTTTGCAATCCGCCGCTTCCTGTAGTGTGGCTATCCTTTTATGCTGAAAAAAATGGCGGGCAGGTGAAGCTTACCTGGAATACTGTTTCTGAAAAAAACAATAATTACTTTGCCGTTCAACGCAGTGAGGATGGAATCACTTTTAAAGAGATAGGCATCGTGCAGGGAAGCGGAAGCAAAGAGAGTTTGTCATCGTACGTTTTTTTTGATAAGTCGCCTTTGCCCGGAAATAATTACTATCGCCTGAAGCAGGTGGATTATGATCATACTTCCGGCTATTCGGAGATAAGGCATATTTCTTTTGATGCGAAAAACATCGTCACCATTTATCCTAATCCTTTGAAGGATCAGCTTTACATCAGATTAAATGGCGCAAGGTCGGGTGGAAAATTTTTCTTAATGGATGTTACCGGAAGAAATGTTCTGGAAGGAAGCATGGAAGAATTTTTTGAAAACTCAATACTTAATATTAATGTAGAGCAGCTTGCAGAAGGTACTTATATTCTTTATTTAATTTTAGAAGGAGCAGAGCCCGTGATAAAGAAAATAGTAATAGTGAGATAAGAAAATTTTTCTTCGACAAAACCAATTTGCATCAGTCGCTCGGCTTTGCCGAGTGACTGATATCGCAAAGAACTGATTTCAATAAGTGCAGAACATACGTAAGGCCTCTGGCCGGGACACAAATCGCCAGCTTAAATTTAACATCAATTACTTCAAGCTTTGAATACACATAAGCGCTGTATAGACATGCTCCCTGGCCTGTAAAAATTAAGTAGCTCCTTTCCGTGGTCGCGTGGCACACCGACCACCAACTGAATCAAAACCGATCCATATAATGACTTAAAAATCCGAAGTCATCTTGTCCTGTTTCATAAAATCGTGCCGAAGACCAATAATAATTTTCAGGAGCACCAGCAAGGTTCCATCTTTATGATTGGGCATTATTACATAGTTGGTGGTCGGTGTGCCACGCGACCACGGAGATGATCTGTGTTTGCTTCTCTTAATTCGGACATGACAATAGCTGGTTAAATTAAAAGTGCAAATTAATTATTTTTTTTCCGCATCAAAACCGGCCGGAGGCCTGAATATATCGGTCACTCGGCAAAGCCGAACGACTGAGTTAGTCTCTACAAATTAAATAGCCCATCCGCCAACGGGCGGATGGGCTATTTAATTTTCATTCAAACCAGTAAAGTATTAATTAATTACAAGCTTGTATATACTATTCGAGTTGGCCTTCTTTATTATATAAATACCTTTCTCTAATTTGAAAGGAAGATCCTGTGACCTGATGTTTAAATCACTTCTATATAATTTTTTAGAAAATAAAACTTCGCCAAGCAGATTATAAATCTCTATGGTTTTTTCTTCTTCACTTCCCGTACACTCAATGATGAAATTATTTCCATCCGCTGGATTAGGATATGCTACCAATCTGTCTGATGATATATCCGCAGAGACGTTGATAATTTCCGAATAGGTATATTCGCCATTATAGTCTACTTGCTTTAACCGGTAATAGGCAATTCCTGAAACCAAAGTATAGTCTTCAAACGCATAATTGGTGACAGAAGAGCTGCTTCCTTTTCCATTCACTTTACCTATGCTTTTAAAAGCAATTCCATCGTTTGATTTTTCTATTATAAAATAATCATTATTTTTTTCTGACACTGTGCGCCATAATAGCTTGTAATGATTCTCCTGGAGGGCAGCGGTAAAATTTGTAAGTTCTACAGGCAACGCCGCATTACAATTATTTCCGATTCCCATCCACTCTATATCAACATTGCCCGCAAAATATGTATTGTAAATTCCGTTTACTCCTGTCTGAGGAAAACTGGCATAACCCTGGTTGATGGTAAACTGTAATGTAGTGATGTTGCTGCTATCCAGTATTCCGGGAGCAGCTCCATAATAATTTCTGAATTTTCCAGAGAAGTCAATACTAAAGGTTTGATAAGCTGTAGTTAATTCCATGTTGTAAACGGAAATATTATCAATTATTTTTCCCGTTCCATCCATTAAAGTTGCTCTGAGCAATGCATTGGCAGAAGCTTTGGCGCGAATAGTAAAAATGGGTTTATTGGCAGCGCATGAAAAATTCATAGGGCTTGCTACTGTTCCGTTATTAAGGAGATAATTAAAATATTCCCATTCTCCATATCCTGCATTTGATATTGTCCAGGTAGTTCCGCTTTCACTATGGCTGAAGGCCCCTGGAACCGGCGTGATCCAATTAACGGTATTATTATTGAAGTCATCAGAAAAAATACAGATGGCCGGAGGAGCTGCGATGGTGATGTAATTTGTTTTTGTCATCGTGTTGGGGCCTGCCTGATTGGTAACAGTGAGCCCCGGAGTTTTTTGTCCGCCCGAACTGTACGTCACAGTATGTGGTCCTGCTCCGGTAGCAGTTGCAGGAGTTGCTCCCGCGCCAAAGTTCCAGGCATAGGTTTCTGTTCCTGATTTATTGGTAGTCTGATCTGTAAAAATAATATTGTTGCCCACACAGGTGTTTAAAGGTGCGGCAGAGAAGTCTGCGCTTGCAGGAACTCCTGCATTGAAGTTGATATTAAAATAATTCAGGTTGATGCCGGCGCCTGTAAATCTAAGCTTTACCAGATGTTCGCCGCTGGTCAGAACAATACCTGTAACCGGTAAATCTGTCCATGTCTGCCACCCTCCTGTATTGGGGACGGCAATATTGGTTCTCACCACCACATCATCGACCAGTATATCGAATCTTCCTGTAGCGAGCGCAGAGGCAACTCTGAAAGTAAAATTGTGTGAACCGGTTGCAGGTACATCGATGATATATTCTCCCCACGTTCCCGGATCTGTCCAGCCGATATTTTGTCCGCCGCCGGCATCTGTGGTATTTTCTGTATTGGTTCCTCTGCGGCGGTAATATCTTTCAGCTTCCACTTTTCCGGGGATTGTTGTCTGCGGCCCGTAGGCAGCGTTTCTGTATGCTGTTCCTAACGCCGTAAGAGTGCCGCTGCCTGCTCCGAAAATATCTATAGAAGGATTGGAGGCAACTCTTCCGGAGAACCATGAATAACGATAGATGTCCGGATCATTTTCGAATGTATTCACAGCAGTCTGAAGATATGCTAATTTGTTGGCCGGTGAATCGGCAGCCCAGAGAGCAAATTCTGTTACCCATATGGGACGTCCATATTTTTTCATAGTGTTCACCACGCCGATGAGACTTGCTGCCGTAGGGTCGTATGCATGGAACGCAATGTAATCTACCCTGCACGTCGGGCATAAAGCAAAAAACTGATCCTGCCATGCAATCGCACTGCCGTAACCGGCCATATCACCTCCGTAAGCGGCGCTAACGCTGACAATTTCAAGATTTTTTGCATTAGCGATGGCTTCTATCTGAGGCCATAATGAAACAGCTTGTGCAGGGGTGAGATTCGCCTGAACTGTAAAATTCGGTTCATTGAAGGCAAGTAAATATTTTGCGTCCGATCTGATGTTTGCTATAACCGTCGCCTGATTAAATGTACCTCCCCACACCATGGGTACAAATTCTACACCTATAGATTGATAATAACCTGCGATGGCTGCATCAGGAACATCACTCCAGTTGTACCACCAGGAAATACCATTTGTGCCAGGTGCAATCGTATTGATATCAGCAGTGGAATGATATCCATAGGCAAGGCCTCGCTTGGGACTCACCTGTGCCATGAGGCCGGCACAAAAACATACCAGTGCGCATGTGAGTGTAAAATTCCTGAAAAAGTTTCTTTCCATAATTCTTCTGATAAAGATGCTGTAATAGATTATTAAAGTTTATTTTATAGACACAACTTCAAAATAAGTGTTCCCTCGCTTGTAGTCACATGCAACAGGTAAATGCCTTTGCTGAAATTCGGGACTGGGAGCGAGA
>JAIERY010000279.1 GCA_019746425.1 Cytophagaceae bacterium | reverse complement strand
AGTGATTGATACACCGTCTGTCGCACGGAAACCGATTCTGCTGTTAAGCAATGCATAACCACCCACATTCAGGTATTTTGAAGGCGACGGACTTGAAGAGAACTTAGAGCGGTAGTAAGTATCAAATGCGATGAAGAATTTTCCTTGCTGAGCGAGGAATTTTTTCTCACCGGTAGTAGCTTCTCCACCTACTGAACCACTCCAGTCAGAAATACCTGGTAACTTACCGCCGGAAATATCTTTGAAAGATACTGAGGCTCCCGTTTCTTCAAGTGGAAGAGGGGCATTAGTAAATTTAACATACCTTCCATCGATATAAGCGCCGGCGCCATAGAAGGCAAAATAATTGCTAAGTCTTATGTTAGCGTCAAGCTCAAAGCCATACACTCTCGCTCTTTCAGCATTAGCCAGATAACCTCTGTTCACACCGAGCTCAGCGCTTTGAACCTGAGTTTGGTAATCTTTAATATCTGTGTTAAAGAAAGTAACATTCACCGTAGAACGTGAAGAAGGTTTTGTCTTCACACCTACTTCAAAGTGCTGTACATATTCTGGTTTTACTGTTGCCAGCTCAAGCATTGGTGCGCCGGCATTAGTGGGTAACCCTGCTATGTTTACACCAATAGGCTTATAGTTTGTAGAATAAGTTGCGTATGTATTAAAGCGCTTGCTTGCTTTATAAGCTACAGTCAGCTGACCGGATAAATTTGTGTTATCTTTTTTCGTTGCATAAGACTGATTGCTATATACTGAATTTTTAATCGCAATCAGAGCGGGATTATTGGTCTGCAATCCACCATACGTCTGTCTGTCATAAGATACTTCCTTCACATCGTAGTTGTATCTGATACCCGGCTGAATATGCAGCTTTTTAATAATTTCCCAATCTACGTTGGCAAATGCTGCAGCGCTTAAGCTTTGTATTCTGTTAGTGGTTTTAATTCCGTATCCGTCAAGAAGTCCGGGAGTTTTCCAGTTAGCGCTTAATGAATTACGTGAGAAAGCCCATTGAGCAGATCCTGATTCTTCAATCTGTACAGGATTTGATTGAAGATCCTGGCCAATTGCAAAAACTCCTATGACACCGCTGAAACGCTCAGAAATTTTTCCTGCATAGCGGATTTCCTGTGACCAGTTCTGATGCTTTGATGTTCCTTCAGAACGACGCAACACTTCCAGTCCTGTGAAGTCCCTGTCATTGGAAGGATCCCACAGCCAGTAACGCCATGCAGAAGTAGAAGTCAATGTACCACTTCCGATTTTTGCATCAATGTTAAGCGAAACTCCGCCAAGGTCATTATTCGATTTCCATGTAGTATTATGATCAATTTTTCTGTCGAAAGGATTTCTGCTGGGCAGTTCATATCCAAGCGTATCGATGATCGCTTCAAACTGTCTGTATGCTGCACGCTGAGTAGGAACAACACCAGCAAATACCTGTGCATATCCATTAGGACGCTGACGGGTAACATCTCCTATCAATAAGATATTGATCTTGCTGGTTGGCGTAAACAATAATTGCGCACGGCCTCCGATATTATTGATATCGTTCACATACTGCAAAGTTGCCACGTTATAAATATTACCATCACGCTGAGTACCCGAGAAAGATACACGCACTGCAAGTTTGTCTTTTATCAGAGGACCGGTGATCGAACTTTTCGCCTGAATAAATCCATAATTTCCATAGCTAACCTCTAAGTTTGAGCCAAACTTGAAGCTTGGCTTACGGGTTGTGATATTGAAAGCGCCGGCAGTAGTATTCTTACCGAATAACGTTCCCTGCGGGCCGCGCAATACTTCTATCTGTTCTACGTCGATAAAATCGAGAGCTGTTGCAGCGGGACGTGCATAATAAACACCGTCAATATAAAAACCTACTCCTGGATCTATACCATCATTGGTAAGACCGAAAGTCGAGCCCATACCGCGGATATTAAGAGTAGTATTTCTGGGATTGGAAGAATAAAGCTGAACCGTCGGAACAAGTTCTTTCACACGGTTCACATTAAATGCCCCGGATTCTGTAACTGCGTTACCGCTTACTACTGAAACCGCAATAGGAATTTCCTGCGGATTTTCTTTACGGCGTCTTGCTGTAACATTTACCTCGTCGGTTACAGCAGCCGTTGTGTCCGGCGGAACAGTAGCTGCATTTGATTTAAGAGTAATATTGAGATTTGTCTCCGGACCGGTATAGACAATTTCCTGTCCGTCAAAACCCGGTACGCTTCCAATTATAATAGTAATAGGAGGTGTCGCTTCAGACTCGAAATAGAACGAGCCATCTTCTGCTGTAGTAGCGCCGGCAGAACTATCTTTAGTAATTACTGCTACTCCTGGTACCGGTTTTCCATTCTGATCCAATACTTTTCCCGAAACCGGAGTCTGGGCAAAAGCCTTTGATAAGAAGAAAACAAAGAAGATTAAAAAGAAGAAGATCTTAAAGGTCTTTCTTCGATGTAAATATAGATTCATATTAATTTATTTATAGTGATTAGTTTTTTTAGCTACAGTGTTTGTTCCGAAAAATCCTGCGTAAGGACCTATGGTTTGATCTGTGTCCCGCCGGGACAGAAACAAGGACAGATATTAAAATATATTAATTTCATATACTATATAGATTTAGTAGATTTATACAAATATATATATACTCTATATACTTTATATACTTTTATAGAAAAAAATTTTACTTCTTTTTCCTTAAACCCTCTTCGCGTTCGATAATGTCTTGCAATGAATTGGAATCCAACACATTAAGCATTCCAGCATGAACTTCTTTGATAACGCTTCTTATCCCGCAGATCTCTTCACTGATGCACTCATCGCATTTTTCGTAATAATTAAGGCTCACACAGGGCTGCAATGCCAGGGGCCCGTCAAAAAGGCGGATTACATTGGAAAGTATTACCTCATCCGGACTTTTTAAAAGATAATAGCCCCCTCCTTTACCTTTCCGGCTATTTAATATTCCTGCATTTTTCAACTCCAGCAGAATGGCTTCCAGAAATTTTTTGGGAATTCGTTCTTGCTCACTTATTTCACTGATGAGGATCGGGCCCTTTTTGTATTCTTTGGCCAATTTAACCAATGCCTTGATTGCGTATTTTGCCTTTTTAGAAAGCATAAGTGAGCTTCAAAAAATGATACTATATATAATAATGCAATAATAAGAGTAATTGATAATATTCTATAGGCTTTATATATAAATAAATCTTAGGATCAGAATCATTAATCACCGATAAGTCCAAAAATAAATTTAAAAATCCTATTTTTTAAAAATGCTAAAATAATAATATCCAATTTCCTTTTAATATCCCTTCCATTAAAGTAATTTTACCCGGCAAATAAGGAACCATAAACTTTATTTGCTCATGTCTTTAGATTCTTCCAAATTTCTTTTCGAGGCACTTACGTATGACGATGTGCTGCTTTTACCCGCATATTCTGAAATTCTGCCCCGGGATACCAATACCACTACATTTCTTTCCAAAAAAATAAAACTGAATATCCCATTGGTTTCAGCTGCCATGGACACAGTAACCGAATATGAAATGGCCATCGCCATGGCCCATTTGGGCGGACTCGGTTTTATTCATAAGAACATGAGCATCGAAGACCAGGCAGATCAGGTAAAAAGAGTAAAAAGATCTGAGAGTGGAATGATTTTAGATCCTATCACATTACAGGAAACCGCGACACTGGGAGATGCATTGAGCATCATGAAAGATCATAAGATCGGAGGAATTCCGGTAATAAACGGCGGCCATAAATTAATCGGCATTATCACTAACCGGGACCTGCGTTTCCAGAAAAACAACGGGAAGAAAGTCACGGAGATCATGACCCGAGAAAACCTGATTACAGCACAGGAAGGAATTGATCTTGCAAAAGCAGAAGAAATTCTTCAGGAATATAAAATAGAAAAACTTCCTATCATAGATAAGGACGGAAAGCTTAAAGGCCTGATCACTTATAAAGATATACTTAAGAAAAAAGACAGACCTCAGGCATGCAAAGATGAATATGGAAGATTGAGAGTCGGTGCAGCAGTTGGAGTAACAGCCGACCTGATGGAAAGAATAGATGCCTTGAAAAAAGCGGGAGTAGATATTATAAGCATTGACACAGCACATGGTCATTCCAAAGGAGTCATTGAAGCTTTGAAAAAAGTTAAAGCCGCATATAAAGACCTGGATGTAATTGCCGGCAACGTTGCTACCGGAGAAGGGGCTATTGCTCTGGCCGAGGCTGGCGCTGATGCCGTAAAAGTAGGAATAGGGCCCGGCAGTATATGCACCACTCGTGTGATCGCAGGAGTAGGTATGCCCCAGCTTTCTGCCGTATATGAATGTGCCAAAGCGCTGGAGAAAAAAAATGTACCTGTCATAGCCGATGGGGGAATTCGTTTTTCAGGAGATATCGTCAAAGCAATTGCAGGAGGCGCAAATACTATCATGATCGGATCGCTTCTGGCTGGAACAGAAGAAGCCCCGGGCGAAATGATCATATACGAAGGAAGAAAATTCAAATCATACCGTGGCATGGGATCACTGGAAGCAATGGAGGAAGGTTCTAAAGACAGGTATTTTCAGGATGCAGAAGATGATATAAAAAAATTAGTACCTGAAGGAATTGTAGGACGTGTGCCATTTAAAGGGAAAGTTTCCGAAGTTATTTACCAGATGGTCGGCGGGTTAAAAGCCGGCATGGGTTACTGCGGAGCGGCTACTATTGATGCCTTGAAAAAAGCAAGATTTGTTAAAATTACATCTGCAGGTGTAAAAGAAAGTCATCCTCACGATGTACAGATAACGAGAGAAGCTCCTAACTATAGCAGGTAATCTCTTTTTTATTTTTTATTTTTAATCAGACAAGTGAAGGTCTCTATTCAAAACTATTACAGAGCATATATTACTCTCAGCCTTGTTTGCTGGCTGTTCCTTGTCTTTATAGACTCTTACTACATCTATGCGCTGAGTGAAGACCCCACAGTGGCCTTTCCCAGATATTTATCCTATGTACTGATCAGCTTTTTTTTCCTCTTTGTATTTCTATCTTTTAAAATCAATATAGGAAGCAGAAAGACTACCAACTTCATTGAGTATTTATGGCAGGTGTTTAGTATCGGAGCGTATACAATTCTCGTTTCTCTTTTCATAAAATTCTTTCTATACATCACTGATGAAACACCGTTTTTCAGCAATCCCATACTCACCAATCTTTTTTACCATCTTAACATAGCCCTGGTTGCGATCTTCCTGGCAAATGCGTTTTATGTGTTTAAAAAAATGATCCTTTATCAAAAATCGAAAAGGACTGATATAGCCTGGGATATTTTTGAAATATTCGTAATTCTCAGCATCATTACCAATTTCATTGAAGTAGATGTTTTCTCCGCTACATTTTTGCTTGCCAGTTCGCCGCTCCTCATTCTTGGTTTTCTTTTATCCTTCAATCTCAAGTGGGTTGCCTTCCTGAATTACAAACAGAAATGGCAAAGTATACTTCTAATTTTACTGATCACATTGATCAGCAGTACCTTTCTGGAGCAGATCTATAGCCAGCATCTGAACGACCTTCTGGTGATCAATCTGGCAGAAAGCACTTTTACGCTTGCTGTTTTTGCATTCATATTACTCAACTGCTTCTCAGGCCTGCTGGTGCTTTTCTTCAACCTGCCTACCTCCTCTGTGTTCGAGCAGAAATTTGGCGAGATCATGATGTTCCAGCGTTTGAGCCAGTCCATGCAGATCGGAAATAAGGAAGATGAAGTATATGAACTTTTGATCAACAGCAGTCTGAATACCGTAGTGGCAGATGCAGGATGGCTTGAAGTAGTAGATGAGAAGGGTAATTTCACTGCATTCATCAATAAACAAGTCAATGAAATTGATGTCTTTGAAATTAAAAAAGTATTGAGAAAGAATAATATCAGCATTGGAAATGATCCGAATTATATAAAAAACATAAAAGCGCTAAAACACAGTGAAAGAATAGCTGATATTTCATATAAATCTGTATTAATCATTCCTCTGCTCTCACATAATACCAAACTGGGAACACTCGTCCTTCTGAAAAACATGGGTGATGGCTTTGACAAAGAGATGGTGGATATTATTTACAGTTTTGTTACACAGGCAAGCATCGCCATAAAGAACTTTCGTCTCATTTCCGAAGCAGTAGAAAATGAAAGAATAAAGGAGGAGATGAAGATCGCCAAAGACGTGCAGAAAAACCTGCTCCCCGAAACCCTTATAGTACATCCCAGGCTGGAAATGACCGCTTTTTATAAAACAGCCACAGAAGTAGGGGGCGACTATTATGACATATATCCAATATCTGACAATAAGATAGCTATTGTAATGGGGGATGTTTCCGGCAAAGGAACCAGCGCAGCATTTAACATGGCCCAGATGAAAGGAATTTTTCAGAGCATGATCCAGTTAAATATTTCTACAGACGACTTTATGTTTTATGCCAATAAAGCATTGAGCAGAAGCCTGGAAAAAAACTCTTTCATCACCCTTGCCATCTTTACCATTGACCTGGAAAATAAAATCCTCGAGCATGCACGCGCAGGCCATTGTCCGTCTCTGTATTACAGCACCGCTGAAAATAAAATCGCCTATCTGAACAATAAAGGGCTGGGATTGGGTATGATCAGAAACGATTCTTATAGAAAACATATCGAAAAGGAAAGTTTTAAATATTCCACAGGGGACGTATTAATTTTGTATACTGACGGAATAGTGGAAGCAAAAGGCCCCGGAGAAGAAGAATTCGGCTTTGAAAAATTCGAAAATCTTTTATACCTTCATCACCATTTAAGTGCTAAACAATTGAGCGACAGGATCCTTGAAACTCTTTACAGCTTTACCGGTACACGGGATCTGGCAGATGATCATACATTTCTTATCGTAAAATTTGTATAATTTATTTAACTTTCTATTTCGATAAACGTACAATTCTAATGAAGTTAACGAGTGAAAAAGAAAACGATTATTTCATCATAAGTATTGAAGGTGATCTTGATGCAAGCTCCTGCATAAATCTGGATAAGATAATCTCCGAAGCAGTTTCTAATGGCGAGAAAAAAATAATGGTCGACTGCAGTCGTTTAAGTTATATATCTTCTGCAGGCCTTGGCGTATTTATGTCTTATCTGCAGGACTTCGAAGCTAACAAAGTATCGATGGTATTATTCGGCCTCAGTGAAAAAGTACAGAATGTATTTCAGATACTTGGATTAGATCAACTTTTAAAAATCGTTAACACTAAAGAAGAAGCTAAATCATTAATTAATGCCTGATAGTTTGAAAGTTCCATGTTCCATTGATAATCTTAAAGATATCAGATCTTTTATTACAAAAAGATTACAGGAGCTTTCTGTCCCTGAACTTGAAATTAATATGATGATACTGGCGGTAGATGAAATTTGCGCCAACGTAATCATCCATGCCAGCCATAGCACTAATCAATCCCTGGAAATAACAGTTAAAGAAGAAACAGACGGTATCTCATTCGAAATATCCAACGAAGGTAATGCTTTTGATATCAATGCTTACCAGGCTCCAGGACTTGAAGACATTGTCAAAAACAAGAGAAAAGGTGGGTTAGGCTTGATACTGGTTAAGAAAATCATGGATAAAATCGAATTCAGGAAAGAGAATAACCACACTGTCTGCAGGCTCTTTAAAAAAGTCTCTTTTGTAAACCACTCGGCTTAAGCGTAAGGCGAAAAGCCGAAAGCTTAAAGCTTTTTCATCCTTCATAAATTAAATTATCTGTAACATTCGTGATTTTGTAAGAATTAGTGGAAAAATCTCCCCTTTTTACCCTTATTATCCAAAAGGTCCAACGTGTGAGCTTTATGCTTTGAGCTATAAGCTTTAAGCTATTTTTGATGCTTCTGACAAAAAAAATCCTTAAAATTGTAGCTTTCCTAAAATATTTTTGTGCTTTGATTGTTTAAAAGAATATGAAAAAAAGGATATCTGTTGTATTAATCATTTTACTGGCCTTTCAGGCTTGCAAAGAAACTAAAACTTCAAAAACCACAGCTCCAACTGATCCGGTTATTGCTACGATAGGCACACAACCTATTTATAATTCGGAGTTTGCCTACGTTTACAATAAAAATAACGCAAATGCGCCGGATGCCTTCACCGATAAGAGTGTAAAGGATTATTTACGCCTGTATATCAATTTCAAACTTAAGGTAAAAGAAGCCGAACAGCTTGGCCTGGATACAGCCAAAGGATTTAAGAAAGAGCTGGAAGGTTATATGAAGCAGCTGGCACAACCATATTTTACAGAAAAAAGCGTAACGGAGAAACCAACCAAAGAAGCTTATGAAAGAATGAAAGAAGAAATCAATGCTTCCCATATTCTTATTAAGCTTAGCCAGGACGCTGACCCTAAAGATACACTGGCAGCCTACAACCGCATCAAAGAAATAAAAGATAAAGTAGTCAAGGGTGAAAGCTTTGAAAAACTTGCACAGGATTATTCAGATGACCCTTCTGCTAAAAGAAATAAAGGAAACCTGGGCTACTTCACTGCTTTCGGAACCATTTATCCTTTTGAAAGTGCTGCATACAATACTCCTGTAGGATCAATTTCAAATCCCGTAAGGACTCAGTTTGGATACCACATCATTAAAGTAAATGACAGAAGGAAATCTCAGGGAAAAGTAAAAGTAGCGCACATCATGGTGAGGGCTACTGAAGGTATGTCTGCCGCAGATTCCATTGCGGCAAAACAAAAAATAGAAGAGATATATCAGCGCGCCACAGTACAGAAAGAAGACTGGGGAAAACTAGTATCACAGTTTTCTGAAGATGCCAACTCCAAAAGCAAAGGTGGAGAATTAATGGAATTTTCTGCGGGAAAAATGATCCCTACTTTTGAAGAAGCTTCTTTCGCGCTGCAAAAACCGGGAGATATTTCAAAACCTGTCTTAACTCCTTATGGATGGCATATCATAAAACTGATCGAAAGAAAACAGCTTGAGCCATTTGAAACACTTGAGCCCACAATCAAACAAAAGGTATCTAAAGACCGTGGGGAGATCAACAAAAAGGCCTTGCTCGAAAGACTTAAAAAAGAAAATAATTTTGCAGAGAATACCAAGGCAGCAGAAACTTCTGTTGCCATGGCAGATTCATCTCTTCTTGCAGGAGCATGGACATTCAAAACTGATGAAAAAAATAATCCTGTATTATTCAGCATCGGAACACAAAAGTTTACTCAGACAGACTTTTTCAATTATGTGAAGCAAAAGCAAAGAGTGAAAAGAAATATTTCAGCTCAGCAATACATGAGAACTCTTTATAAAGATTACACCGAAGAATCTCTGCTGCTTTACGAAGAAGCACACCTGGAAGAAAAATACCAGGATTACCGAATGCTGGTGAGAGAATACAGAGACGGCATTCTTTTATTTCAGCTCATGGATGAAAAGGTATGGTCAAAAGCCATCGAAGATACTGCAGGGCTTAAAAAATATTTTTCTGAAAACAGAGATAAATACAAGTGGGATTACAGAGCGCACACTAAGATTTTCAGCGTATCAAACCAGGATGCCTTAACAAAACTTAAAGAAGAACTGACAAAAGATAAATTTGCTGTAAAAGATTACTCAAGAGAAATTCTATTCACGCAAGGCAAAGCAGATATCACATCGCCTGTATCAGCAGAAAGCAATCCGGCGGCATCTCCTCAGAGAATACTGGATAATGTTATCCATGACATGAACAAAAATAAAAGCTACATTATTCAGATTACGGCAAGCGCAGATGCAACAGAAGGCATAAAAGTCGCGCAGCAGAGAGCTCGCGCTATACAGGCATACCTGATCGAAAATGGCATCGACTCTGCCAGAACAATAATCGTTGCTCAGACAGGAGCAAAAGGTAAAAAGGAAAAAGATAAAGTTGCCGACAGAAAAGCAACGATCGCCATGTTTACCAAATCTCCTAAAGAACTGGAAAAACATTTCAATGCAAATGCTCCTCTGACATTACAGGTATCGGAAGGAGTTTTCCAGAAAGGAGAAAATGAAATAGTGAATAATGTGGAATGGAGAGAAGGAAATTACACTGCTGAAAAAGACGGCAGGATATATTATATCCTCATTACTAAAGTGGAAGAACCGAGACTTAAAACATTCGAAGAGTCTAGAGGACTGGTTATATCAGACTATCAGTCATACCTGGAACAGAAGTGGATTGAAGAATTAAGGGCAAAATATCCGGTCGTGGTAAATGATGCAGAAGTTCAAAAGCTAGTAAAACAGTAATTGAAAAAAGTTGTTCTTTTTCTGGTATGTCTGCCTCTGCTTTTCAGCTGTGAACTCTTCAAAAAAAAGGAGGAGAACGCATTGGTTGAAAGGGAAGGTAAACCATTGGCACGTGTAGAAAATCAATACCTGTACTATGAAGATATTGAAGGACTGCCTGGGAAATATTATTCCAAAGAAGACAGCGCCGCCCTCGTTCAAAAATATATAGACTCCTGGATTTTAAAGCAGTTACTGCTGATGCGGGCAGAGGCACAAGTGGATGAATCTAATAAAGAGCTGCAGAATAAAATTTCTGATTGCAGAAACTCGTTATTAATTCATGAGTTCGAAAAGCAATATCTTACCAAAAAGCTGGATACTGCCATTGGTGAAAAAGAAATAAGGGATTATTACGCGGCGAATATTTCACTTTTTGAATTGAAACAGAATATTATTAAAGGGTACTTTATAAAATTACCGAAAAATGCGCCCGGTCTTGATAAGGTTAAACCCCTTATCAGTTCCAATAGGGAAAAAGACAGGAAGGAGCTGAAATCATATTGTGTGAGATTTGCTTCACATTTTACCTTGGAAGATACCATTTGGATAAATTTTGATGAGCTGGTAAAAAATACTCCTTTTAACAGTACGGAAGACAAGGTAGAGTTTTTAGAAAAAAATCCATATGCCGAAGCTTCCGATAAAAACAATATATATTATTTAAAAATAAAAGATTACAAAACATCCAAACAGGTTTCGCCTATGGATTTTGTAAAGGAGCAAATTAAAAATACACTCATCAATAAGAGAAGTATTACATTAATAAATCAATTGAAGGTAAATATTTTCCAGGAAGCTAAAAATCATAATGAATTTGAAATCTATCAATCTAAATAATTTTTTTATTGGTCTTTTTGTAATCATGCTGACCTTCCCCAACATTGGTCAGGCACAGGTAATCGACAAGATCATTGCCAAAGTAGACAATCAGATCGTATTAAAATCAGAATACGACCAGGCCTATTTACAATTCATGTCTCAGCAGGACCAGATGTTTTCCCGCGGAGACATCAGGTGCTCTGTCCTGGAGACACTTATCATCAATAAGCTATTATTGGCAAAAGCAGAAATAGACTCGGTCACGGTTGAAAAAGAACAGGTAGATGGAGAACTGGACAGAAGAATGGCACACCTCATTGCACAGATTGGAGGAGACGAGAACAAATTGGTTGAACACTATGGCAAATCTATTGATCAGCTGAAAAGTGAATTGAGGAAAATGGTAAGAGAGCAAATGATCATTCAGAAAATGCAGGATCAAATCACAAGCAAAGTAAAGATCACACCCGGAGAAGTAAAAGCTTTCTTCAATGAAATACCTAAAGACAGCCTTCCGTATTTTTCTACTGAAGTGGAAGCCGGACATATTGTGATTGTCCCTAAAGTGAGCAAAGAACAAAAGCAGATAGCAAAAGAAAAAGCAGAAAAAATAAGACAGCGTTTGCTCGCAGGAGAAGATTTTTGCAAACTTGCCCAGGAGTTTTCAGAAGACCTTGGTTCTGCAAAACAATGCGGAGAGATCGGATGGTTTAAAAAAGGTGAACTGGTTCCTCCTTATGAAGCTTCTGCTTTAAGTTTGAAAAAAGGCGAGTTCTCTCCTATTACAGAATCTGAGTATGGTTATCATATTATTCAGCTCATGGAAAGAAGAGGAAATGAATTTAATTCAAGACATATACTTATCAAACCGGTTTCTACTACAGAAGACCTTCAGTCTGCATATAAATTCCTGGATTCTTTAAGAGTAAAAATTCTGAGAGACAGCATTACTTTCGAAATGGCGGCCTACAAGTACTCCGATGATAAGACCACCGGCACCAATGGCGGTCTCTTCCTCGATGAAATGACCGGCAGCACAAGAATTCCCCTGGAAAGCATCGACCCTGATATCTTTTTCATCATTGACACAATGAAAGTAGGCGATATTTCCAAACCGCTTCCTATCAAGGCAGATGATGGAACCGATGCGGCAAGAATTGTCATTTATAAATCAAAGCTTCCTCCTCACCAGGCAAACCTGAAGGACGATTATCAGAAAATTAACAAAGCTGCCTTGAGCGAAAAGAAAAATAATGCAATTAACGAGTGGTTTGATAAAACGAAAGACGAAGTTTATATAGATATATCCTCTGAATTCAGTGACTGTCACATCCTAACTACACAGTAAGATGGAAAAAGTAAAATCAGAAGTAGAAGCAGCTAATGCTCTATTCGAAGCAAATAAAAAATTAACTGCAGAAATCTCAAAGGTTATCATTGGTCAGGATGAGACAGTAAAACTTGTACTTACTGCCATCTTTTGTCAGGGGCATTGTCTGCTGGTGGGCGTACCCGGTCTTGCCAAAACTCTTTTGATCAATACAATCGCCTCGGCGTTGAATCTTAATTTCAAAAGAATTCAGTTCACTCCCGACCTGATGCCTTCAGATATTTTAGGATCTGAAACTTTAGACTCCGGCAGGAATTTCAAATTCATCAAAGGACCAATTTTCGCAAACATCATCCTGGCAGATGAGATCAACAGAACGCCTCCGAAAACGCAGGCCGCTCTTCTTGAATCCATGCAGGAATATTCTGTAACAATTGCCGGGAATGCTTATCCTTTGGAAAAACCATTCTTCGTACTCGCAACACAAAATCCGATAGAGCAGGAAGGCACTTATCCTCTTCCTGAAGCGCAGCTCGATCGTTTTATGTTTAACCTGAAATTAGATTATCCTTCTTTCCAGTCAGAAGTAGATATAGTAAAAGCAACTACTTCTTCAAAGCTCAGCACTGCCAGTCCTGTATTAAGCGGCGAACAGATAAAAGGCTTCCAGGAGCTGGTAAGAAAAGTTCCTGTAGCAGATAATGTAGTGGAGTATGCTGTACAACTGGTTCATAAAACAAGACCTGCTTCCGCCAATGCCAATGAACTTGCAAAAAGTTACCTGGAATGGGGAGCAGGACCCAGAGCATCACAGTTCCTTGTGCTTGGCGCAAAATGCAATGCCTTATTAAATGGAAAATATTCGCCGGATATAGAGGATGTTAAAGCAGTAGTCTTACCAATTTTACGTCACAGAATTGTAAGAAATTTCAAAGCAGAGGCGGAAGGAATTACAGTGGATGATATTATTAAGAAATTGTTGTAAGTTGCTGGTTTGAGGTTGCAAGTTAAAGAATCATCGGGTCACAAAGGTAACCAGCAAATGGATTTACAGCATCCTTTTGTCTAATAAAATTTAGACTGATTTTAAAAATAACTTGAAAATCCCACTTGAATTCCTGCTGTTCTCACTGAAGGATTACCTAAAATATCTCTTGTCCAATGGTAACGATAATTAGCTCTGAGAACTGTATTTCCTGAAGGACGGATGCTAATGCCTCCTACAACTGCTTTTATTTCATCAAAAATCTTTTGCCCAGTTTCTGAAAACTCTCCCACATTATAATCGACAGCTTCCAATCTAAGATTAAGATTAACTACAGTATTTTCATATTTTAAAACAGTTCTTTTTAAAACCGGATAAATGAGATCCACATATCCTCCCCATTGCCTGTTTCCCAAAAAAGGTTTAACGGATTGCGGGATTTCTACATTTACATAGACAAGTTCGCCTTTAATATTCAGCTTCTTCTTTATAACAGAATAAAAGTCTACTACATAGACTCCTAAAGTTCTTCTATCATCCACTTTGATACCATTGATTCTATATGAATTATATGCTCCTCCATAAAATGAAAGACCTACCTCGGCGAATTTTCTATGATTAAAAGCCACGCGGGAGACAAAGCTTGGCTCTCCATTATTGTCTTTCTCAAATCTGTCTGGGTGCTTGCCTTCCTGAAGAAAGGTTCTGCCTTCTGCATTGAGAATGATTCCGTCTTGTAAACCATTCACTAAGTAAGCATCATAAGTAAAAACTTTATTATGACCAAAGAAACGTCCATGAAACCCAAAGCCTGCTTCTGAAAGTGTTGAAGGGATGATCTGAGTAGTTACCAAAGGTCTATCAATGAACTCCCATCTTGGACCGTCATGGTTAACATTAAAAGCTCCAATGGGAGACATAATAATTCCTCCACGAAAATTCAAAGCGGGGTTAATTTCAAAATCAAGGGCTGCAAACTCAATGTTGATCTCCTTTGTACCATTCTCAAATTCTATTTCGGAAAGAAATTTAATTCGCCTGGCAACAGTAGAATAAATAAAAATTGTAGTTCTGCGAAGCTGCATTGAGAAGCCTTCTTTTATTCCATCTGTCACAAAGTAATTAGTATTACCTTCAATATATCCCCCTATTGCAAGCGAAAGCCTTCCTGTACTGGCCAGATTAATAAATGGCCTATTGTAGATTGCTCCTTGTTGTGTAGTGATTTGCGAACTGTCTTTGGGATGCTTATCGGCTTTCAATGTATCTGACTGAGCTTTTACCTGTTGAGTAAATATCAAAAAGAGACAGGTAAGTAATAGCGTAAATTTATTATGCAATACTATTTTCATCAGATTATCCATATAAAAATATTTTCATTATCTGTAGTAACTGTATAGCTTTTAAGGTTCTGCTCTGCGGGAGGATTCTGCACTTTGCCCCTGATAGAAAACTCACTGCCGTGACAAGGGCATATAAGATATTCTCCGTGCGGATTGACTTCACAGCCTTTGTGGGTGCAAACCATTAAAAGAGCTGAATAATCTGTATCGCTAAACTTATGGAGATATATAGGAGCCTGAAGCGTATCTGTCTTTACCAGAACAAAAGTATGCTGAATGGTTTTGTCCTTTTTAACTTCTGTAAACTCTGATTTTCTTACCACAAGCTTATTAGCATCAAAGGCGCTTTGCACATAATAAGCATTACTGCAACTTTGCAATAGCGCCGTAGCTCCTATGCACCCCAGGCAAATTAATCCGGTATTTTTAATAAACTCTCTTCTTTCCATTTTATAATGATTCCAAAAATTTAATCAATGCCTCTTTTTCGGATTGCGTTAAGTTCTGGAAAGCAGTTCTGCTGCCGCTGCTTTCCCCTCCGTGATAATTAATGGCTTCCTCAAAAGTCTTGGCCCTTCCATCGTGCAAAAGAAACATTTGTCCGCCTTGAGAATCTTTTGTTAATCCTATGCCCCATAATGGAGGGGTTCTCCATTCAGCAGGCTGCGCTGATCCTTCTGTATAATTATCATTTAATTCATTGCCCATATCATGCAAAAGCAGATCGGTATATGGATGAATTACTTTATTGCTTAATGCAGCTATATCTGAATTCCCCGTAGTAAGAGTAGGCGTATGACATCCTCCGCAGCCTATGTTTAAAAAGATTTGCTCCCCCTGCAATACCTTGGCATCTTTGGCATTTCGCCTCGGTGGGAGTTTTAATGTTCGCATATAAAATGCAACATTATGAACTGTACTGGCTGAAACTTCCGGATCTGGAACATTATCACCTGTATTATTTCCCGTTTGAACATTATAAAGATCCTGCATATTAAAATCAGAGGTAATGCCGATGTCATTCAGGTAAGCATTGGCTGTCTGCTGTGTAAGATCAATGGCTCCGGCTTTCTTTCCGAACCTGCCAATGTACTTTCCTGCTACTGGCTGATGATGATATTTTGCAATGAAATAATTAGGAGGGGCTATGTAACTGGGAACTCCGGAAATACCATCCGCATTAGCATCCGCAGCATCAGCCAGGGCAAGGATAGCAGCATCTTCAATTGCTTCAAGATAACCCAGGCCTGTTACCGCAGGAGCAACCAATCTTGTCATTCCGAAGATTCCGGATGGGACTTGCTCAGCCGGGTAACCACTAATAGAAAAGTGCTGCAATTGGGGGCCGCCTTCAGAAATCATAGGATCCCAGGTAGGACCATTGTATTTGCCAAATCTGGTTAAAGTAGTGGATGGATGGCCTTTACCATCTCCCGCATGACAGCTTTCACAGGAAGCGGCCACAAAAATGGGCCCTAACCCGTCTGAAACACCGAAGACCCTGCTAAATTCCTCATCACCCTTAATGTGATTGGCCATTTGCTGAGGAGATAAATCTTCCACAGGGCCAGCAAGCACCGCTTCAGGATCAGGTTCCGGTGGCATAATCTTACTGCAGGCTACCACAATGAAGGTAATTATAGAGGCTATTAGAAGAAATTTTGACTTCATGAAATTTAAATTTCTACAAATCTATCAATATTTTTTAATTATTCAAAATTTAAATTTTGATAACTCTAAATTTATTTTAATGATATTTTAATTTACTTTTGGGATATGTTAACATTTGTTGAAGAAAATTATCTAAAGGCCATTTATCATCTTTCTATTGAAAGTAATGATAAAGTTACTACTAACTCGATTGCTGCCCAGATCCAAACAACTCCAGGATCAGTAACCGAGATGATTAAGAAGCTTTCCACGAAAAAGCTTATAAAGCATGAAAAATATCAAGGAGTAATACTTACTGAAGAAGGAAAAAAGGTTGCATTAGGAATTATTCGGAAACACCGGCTTTGGGAAGTTTTTCTCGTAAATAAACTGGCATTTGCCTGGGATGAAGTTCACGAAATTGCGGAACAACTAGAGCATATACAATCGGATAAACTAATCGAAAAATTGGATAAATTTTTAGGACACCCAACCACCGACCCTCATGGTGATCCAATTCCTGATGTAAATGGCAAAATAAAGCAATTGAAAAAATATAGCATAAGCGAACTAGGAATAGGTGAAGGCGGCATACTTATAGCTGTAAAAAAATCTAATCCGGAATTGCTGCGCTATCTTGATAAACTTGGAATTGTAATAGGAGAAAAAATTAAAGTAATGGATATTATTGAATTTGATGGTTCGATGCAAATTAATTTCAACAAAAAGTTATTGATTATTTCCAGTGAAATTGCAAAGAACTTACTAATTCAGAAAGCTTACTAATAACGAATTAATGCCATTAAGTTAAGTTTTTCAGACGGATCTATAATTCATTCTATAAAAAGAATTTGGTCTTGGACATCGCGCTCTGTTTTGACCTTTCTCGAATAAGAAAATCGATTCTCATTAATTGAATATATTCTTCGATTAAAAAATCAAAATCGAAATAAACCTTAATCTTTCTTATTAATTCCTTTAATCTGGATAAATCCCACTGGCGAACACCCTCGTTCGTGCCAAAGATAAATGATGTAAGGAAGTTAAGTTAAATTATTATTCTCAAAATGATACTGCAATAAAGAATTATGGCATAAATATATCATCAATTTTCACTAAGGAAAGAGAGCCCGCTATAATGCTAAATTTTGAGATACATAAAATGAAACACTCCTTTTTTGTGGGAACGAAATACATTTTTGTCCCCCCAAATAGAAGTCACTATTATTGGTATGTAGGCAGAGAATTTAAAAAATTTCCTGAAGGATTTGGCCTTGTAGCAGGTTACCACTTTTTTCCAGGTGCTTTGAAAAAGAAATTCAATTTAGGCTTTGAATATTTGATACAATCATCTCATTATAATTTGATGCATTGGGAAGATTCAACCGGTTATACTTCTCCAGTTGAAATTGAAGATGGGAAAGAATATACAATAGAAAATTTATTGGGTTACAATGTAATGGTGAAAATTTTCAAAGGCTTTTATCTGAATCAAAGTGCAGGTATAGGGGTGTCTTTTATTCACACCAAATACTTAATCCTGAGAGCAGGAGAAGTAAAATCGGAAATGACACTTATTTTAAACTTGGTTTTCAATATATCTTTAGATAAAACAATATGATGAAAAAACTATCTTTTCGCCTTGGTTGGTAGACTCTCATTGTATTAGCACCACAGTTTGCCGGTTGTGCCAGCGGCCAGCCACTAAATGCAGCCAAATATTAATTTATTAAGAGACAATATTTTTCAATTATTACTTCATAATTAATCAGGATATATAAGTTATATCTCTGTGGGTGGTTGGCCCTTTAGGTTTACAACATATAAATAATCTAAGACTATTATTACTATAAAGATTTTCTTTTTTGCTTCTTTTTTCTTTTAAAAATATTCACAA
>JAIERY010000187.1 GCA_019746425.1 Cytophagaceae bacterium | reverse complement strand
TAATTGCAAAAAATATTTAATTCCATACTAAACAGAAAAATTATGACACTGATAAAAATATTTAAAAGAGCATGTATGTGCCTGGTGTGCGCATTTGTTCTGATCATCACACCTTCGGCAACCTATGAAAATAAATTTGCCGCATTTAAAAAACCGGTAGAGAAGAAGGGCGATGTAATTAAAATAGGTATTATCCCCCTCACAGACTGCGCCCCGGTAGTTATGGCAAAAGAGTGGAAGCTTTTTGAAAAGTATGGAGTGAACGTAGAGATCAGCAAGGAAGCTTCATGGGCAAACGTGCGGGATAAACTGCTCACCGGTGAACTGCAGGCAGCGCATTGTTTATTCGGAATGCCTTTCTCGGTCTACACAGGCGTAGGCGGAAAAGCAGGATCGGAAATGAAAATAGCTATGGTGCTCAATGTAAACGGACAGGCAGTTACCATGTCTAAAGCATTCTGCGGAAAAGTAGGATTCAAACAGATGAATAAAGTTGGTCCTGCGATTAATGCTGCCAAGGCAGGCGGGAAAGAAATTACGGTAGCTGCTACTTTCCCGGGAGGAACTCACGATATGTGGATGAGAAACTGGCTTTCAATTGCCGGGGTGAATCAGAATGATGTGAAGCAAATTACCATTCCTCCTCCGCAGATGGTTGCCAATATGAAAGTAGGAAACATGGATGCTTATTGTGTAGGAGAACCATGGGGAGGTGTTGCAGTGAAACAAGGAATAGGTTTTACACAGGTGTCTACCCAGGATCTCTGGAAAGATCATCCGGAAAAAGCTTTGGTAGTAAATAAAGAGTTTTCTGAGTCACGCAGAGAAGATCTGAAAAAAGTAATGATGGCAATTATCGATGCTTGTATGTTCCTTGACGAGATGGCAAACAGAAAGCAGGCAGCGCCTATACTTGGCAAACCAAGTTATGTAAACGCACCTGCAGATGTAATTGACAACAGGCTTGCAGGAATCTATGACTTAGGTTGCAACCAGGGACAGCAGGTGTACAATGGCGACATGATGATGTTCTACAAAAAAGGCATGGTGACTTTCCCTCGTAAATCTTATGGTATCTGGTTCATGACTCAATATGTAAGATTTGGTTTACTCAGTACGCCGCCAGATTATGAAGCTATCGCGGATAAATTAATTTTACAGGATTTGTATAAAGAAGTAGCGGCTGCCAAAAAAGTGCCGATCCCAACAGATGATATGAAGCCCTTCTCGATGACCATGGATAAAACAGTTTTTGATCCGACGAAACCGGAAGAGTATCTGAAGATATGCAAAAAGTGATTTTATAATCCGTAAAAAAATAACCACTATAAAAACCCATTTATGAAAAAGATTCTGAATAAAACCTCCCAGATCTTAGTCTACAGAAGTATCCGTTTTGGATACTTCTTGCTCGGACTAGGTATGATGCTTGTGCTATGGCATTTATTAAGTATTCCGACCGATGGCGAATTACCAGGCCCATTACAGACTATGACAATATTTTTTGAATTAGTCCTGAACCCGTTTTATGATTTAGGGCCTAATGATAAAGGCATAGGCAACCAGTTGCTTAGCTCGCTGGCACGGGTAGGCAAAGGATTTTTATTGGGAAGCGTAATCGCTATTCCCATTGGAATGCTTATGGGCGCAAGCAAATTAGGAATGAATCTTTTGAATCCGATGGTGCAGATATTGAGACCAGTTTCTCCTCTTGCATGGTTCCCTTTGGGGCTGGTAGCATTTCAGTCTGCGCAGGCATCGACGGTATTCGTGATTTTCATCACTTCACTGTGGCCGACACTTATTAATACAGCATTCGGTGTTTCTTCGATTCCGGAAGATCACAAAAATGTAGCACGTGCTTATGGCTTCTCTACTTTTAAATATGTGACCAAGGTTTTAATACCTTATACGCTCCCGCATATTATTACTGGTTTAAGACTAAGTGTCGGAATTGCCTGGATGGTAATCGTAGCTGCCGAGATGTTATCAGGTGGAGTAGGGATAGGATTTTTTGTGTGGGATAGCTGGAATGCGCTGAGTCTTGAAAGAGTAATGTCGGCCATTCTGATCATCGGTCTGGTTGGATTCTTATTAGATAAAATGTTTAAGTCACTACAAAAACGATTCTCCTATGCAAGTTAATGATCTGTTAATCGAAACAAATCTGGTAAATGATATTCAGGTGAAACCTTTAAGTATAGAAATAAAAGATGTAAGCGTAAAATTCAAATCCAATCAGGGAGGAGAATACATAGCGATCAGGAATATTGATCTCAATGTGAAGCAGGGAGAGATTATTTCTTTCATCGGTCACTCAGGATGCGGCAAGTCCACACTTATGAATACTATCAGCGGAATGGTGAAACCTTCCACAGGCGAAGTGATTGTGAATGGAAAAAAAGTTACCGGTCCGGGACCTGACAGAGGAATAGTATTTCAGAATTATTCTTTACTTCCATGGCTTACCGTTTATAAAAATATTTATGAAGCGGTAGATTCTGTTATGAAGGATAAATCAAAAACCGAAAAGAAAAAAATTACACTGAAAAATTTAGAGATGGTGAATCTCCTGGCGCATAAAGATAAATTACCCGTACAGCTTTCAGGTGGGATGAAGCAGAGAGTTGCTATTGCGCGTGCCTTTGCTATTAATCCGAGTGTGCTTCTGCTGGATGAGCCCTTCGGCGCTCTGGATGCGCTTACCAAAGGGAGTATGCATGTGGAGTTATTAAAATTGTGGAACCTGGATAACAGGAGTAAAACTATTATTATGGTAACGCACGATATTGAAGAAGCAATTTTCTTATCAGATCGTGTAGTAGTGCTGAGCAATGGTCCTGCCGCTACCATCAAAGAAATCGTGGATGTGAACCTGCCGCGACCAAGAAATAAAAAAGATATTGTAAGTCTTCCGGAGTACAAGTCCACAAGAGAAAGACTGCTTAATTTATTAATGGACAAATTCTCTATTGAAGACGAAGGAATGGAATACAAACACTAAATAAACCCTATTATTAAATTCTTAACCATACTCATAATGCCAGCCCAGGTAATAATTGCATAGGGCCTGGAAGGGTGGTGAGGGTAAATGGGGCGCAGAGCTGGGAGGCTCTGCGTTTTTATTATACTTCATGATTAAATATTCCTTGTTCTATTGTTCATAATTCAAAAGTAATATCGAATAATGAATAATAAATTTCGAAGTAATAATGAGCGACTAACCTCTTGTCATTGAGCAGGAAACTTGTCGGACATTGGCAGAATTTTCATGTATTCTCTGCCATCCTCTGGCTTTTCTATTAATATGTACTTTACACAGATCAACATACAAGATCCCTTCTGGATGACATTAATATACATTCTACAAAACAATGATTCTTAACTTTTAAATGCCATTTTAAAAGATGATCTCCGCTTTATCACTTTTCCAATCTATTCTTTTACTTAAGTAATAAAATGCTTATTACTTAAAAATTAAGTATAATTACTTAGTTTTTATAAAATAATTTCGTAGATTTAGATACGTAAATTTAAACCTATGCAACTTACAGAATCATCCAAAGCGGTGAAAATAGACCTGTTTTCATTCAATACTCCTCAAATGAGGGCTTTTCACATTACGTGGATCACATTTTTTCTATGTTTTTTCGGCTGGTTTGGTATTGCTCCGCTCATGGCGGTAGTAAGAGAAGAACTGCATCTTACCAAGGCTCAGATCGGCAATATCATGATAGCTTCTGTGACGATCACCATTTTTGCCAGATTGCTGATCGGATGGTTGTGTGACAGAATGGGTCCAAGGACCACTTACTCTATGGTGCTTTTATTCGGCTCTATACCTGTAATGTTTATAGGCATGAGCGACAGTTATGAAAGCTTTTTGCTTTTCAGGTTAGCCATTGGCGTTATAGGCGCTTCATTTGTAATCACCCAATACCATACCTCCGTAATGTTTGCTCCAAATGTAGTGGGTACAGCCAATGCAGTAGTTGCGGGCTGGGGAAACCTGGGAGGCGGAATTACTCAAATGGTCATGCCTTTGGTTTTTGCCGGTTTTGTAGGGCTTGGTTACGTAGAATCGGATGCATGGCGCTATGCGATGATCGTTCCGGGAGTGGGGCTTTTCATTATGGCTTTTGTTTACTACTTCGCTACTCAGGATACCCCAGAGGGCAATGTGCTTGAATTAAGAAAAACCAATGCAGAATACAGAGCAAAGCAGGCAGATGCAAAAGGAAGTTTCTGGACTGCATGTAAAGATTACCGTGTATGGATTCTCTTTTTAATTTACGGATGCTGCTTCGGGGTTGAAATTACCATAGACAATATTGCAGCGCTTTATTTTATGGATGGATTTGACCTGAGCCTTGCTCAGGCTGGATTTATCGCCGGCGCTTTTGGAATGATGAATCTTTTTGCCCGTGCATTGGGAGGAATGTTTGGAGATAAAGCGGGAAATAAATATGGATTGAGCGGGCGGGTAAAAATTCTTGGAATTTTTCTGTTCGCAGAAGGATTGGGAATCATGCTCTTTTCACAAATGACTTATCTGCCTCTTGCGATTGCCACGATGATACTCTTTGCACTATTTGTAAAGATGTCCAACGGCGCTACTTATTCAGTAGTACCTTTTATCAATAAAAAAGCCATGGGCGCTGTTTCAGGAATAGTAGGCGCCGGAGGAAATGCAGGCGCAGTAATGGCGGGCTTTGTATTGAAGTCAGAAGGTGTGACTTACCAGGAAGGTCTTTTCGCCATCGGCGGAGTCGTAGCGCTCATTTCTTTTCTTGCTTTTCTGATCAAGTTCCCTGTGGAGATATCCAATACAAAAATCATTGAGAAAAAAGAAGAGCCAGTGAGCATTCCTTCAGAAGAACTGGTGCTTGAACCTGCAATGTTGAAATAACTATTTAAAAAGACAGAATGATTTCTAAATCTTTTAAGTCTACTTGTTCTTACTGCGGAGTAGGATGCGGAGTGGTAGTTCACAAAGAACGCAACAACCGCGTTACTGTAGAGGGAGATAAATCTCACCCGGTTAACAAAGGAATGCTTTGCTCCAAAGGAATGAACCTGCACTATGTAGTTTCAGACCGCACAGATAGAATTCTCCACCCCGAAATGCGCTGGGCAAGAAATCTTCAGAGACAAAGAGTAAGTTGGGATATGGCGCTTGACAGAGCGGCTGCAGTATTTAAAACTTTTATTGATAAATACGGTCCGGATTCTGTCGGCTTTTATGTTTCGGGCCAGTGCCTGACAGAAGAATATTATATCGTTAATAAACTTACCAAAGGATTTTTAGGCACAAATAATATCGATACCAACTCCAGGCTGTGCATGAGTTCAGCAGTGGTAGGTTACAAGATGGCATTGGGCGAAGATTCTGTGCCTTGCTCCTATGAAGATATTGAACTGGCTGATTGTTTTTTTATTACAGGCGCGAATCCTGCATGGTGTCACCCGATTTTGTTCAGGAGAATGGAAGCCCACAAAGCAGCCAATCCCGATATTAAAATTATAGTAGCTGATCCGAGAAAGACACAGACTTGTTCCATCGCGGATATTCACCTCCAGCTAAAGCCCGGAACAGACATCGTGCTGTACCATGCCATCGGCAGGTACATTATTGAAAATGGATTAGCTGATATTGAATTTGTTAAAAGACATACCGAAGGGTATGAAGAGTATAAAGAAAAAGTTTTTGAAAGAAGCTTAATAGAAGCTTCTGAAATCTGTGAAGTGCCGGTAGACCAGATTGTCCTGGCTGCAAAATACATCGGCGATGCCAAAGGATTTATTTCCATGTGGGCCATGGGACTTAATCAAAGTGTAATTGGCGTAAATAAAAATTTAGCGCTGTTAAATCTTTCTCTCATCACAGGACAGATCGGTAAACCTGGCAGCGGACCTTTCTCTCTCACCGGACAGCCCAATGCGATGGGCGGAAGAGAAGTAGGAGGTTTGTGTAACCTGCTTCCTGCGCACAGAAATTTAGATAATCCGGCGCACAGAGATGAAGTGGCGAAATTCTGGGGAGTAGATTCAGTTCCTGCAAAGCCAGGTTACTCAGCGACAGAAATGTTTGATAATCTCCTGTCAGGAAAAATGAAAGCCATATGGATTATCTGTACCAATCCATTGGTAAGTTTACCAGATTCACGCAATGCAGAAGTAGCTTTGCGCAATGCCAAGTTTGTAGTGGTGCAGGATATTTCCATGCGATCAGATACAGTGAAGTATGCTGATCTTGTACTCCCTGCTGCCGCATGGTTGGAAAAAGAAGGCACCATGACCAATTCCGAAAGAAGAATCAGTTACCTGAATAAAGCGATCGATGCACCGGGAGAAGCCTGGACTGATATAGATATTTTATGCCGCTTCGCAGAGAAGATGGGATTCGGAAAAAGTTTTTCCTATAATAATGTGGCAGAAATCTATGACGAATACTGTCAGATCACCAAAGGTACCAATGTAGATATAAGCGGACTGGATTATGAAACTTTAAAAAACAAAGGTACTATTCAATGGCCATGTCCGGAAAAAGGACATCCTGGAACGCAAAGACTTTTTGAAGATAAAAAGTTCTTTACTCCTTCCCAGAAGGCAAGAATACATACTGTATCAGATTCCAATTTATCGGAAAAAGTTACCGAGGATCTTCCTTTGATTCTTACTACCGGAAGAATACGTGATCACTGGCATACCATGACCAAGACAGGTAAAGTAAGAAAGCTTAACCAGCATATTAAAAATCCTTTCCTGGAAATTCATGAAATGGATGCAGCCCTGAGAGGAATAAATAATGATGATGTGGTGGAAATATTCAACAGCAGGGGATCGGTACAGGTGGTTGCAAAAATTACCAATGATATCAAGCAGGGTGTAGTATTCCTTCCTATGCATTGGGGAAAAATTCTGAATAAGGATTTTGCACGTGCCAACAACATTACCAACAACCTGGTTGATCCCAAGTCCAAAGAGCCTGATTTTAAATTTTCGGCGGTAGAAGTCAAGAAGTATAAAAAGAAAAAAGAAAAAATTCTGGTGGTGGGCGCCGGTGCAGGTTCATTCCGTTTTGTAACACGATACAGGGAACTGAATCCGGATGATGAGATTACAGTGTTCAGTAAGGAAAAACATTCTTTTTACAATCGCGTGATGCTTCCTGAATATGTGAGCGGAAAGCAGGAGTGGGAAAAACTGGTGAAAGCAGATGACAAAGCGGTTTTTGATCTCAATATTAAGTTACTGAAAGAGACAGAAGTTATTTCTTTAGATACCACCAAGAAAACAGTAGTGGATTCATACGGTGATATTCACGCCTATGATAAAATAATTCTTGCGACAGGAAGCCGCCCTAATCTTCCCAAAGATATTCCTTCTATGGATGGAATATTCACCATGAGGTATAAAGGCGATGCAGATAAACTTAAAGCACATGCCGTGCCGGGAAGTAAAGCAGTAATCGTCGGAGGTGGATTGCTTGGCCTGGAACTTGCCGACTCTCTTATTCATCTTGGAATTGATGTGACAGTAGTACAAAGATCTTCACGCCTGATGGATCGTCAGCTGGATGTAACGGCCAGTGATTTGCTTCACCAGGAAATGACAGACAGGGATATTAAAATATTCTACAACGATGAAGTGTTGAATGTGTTCGGGAAAGATAAAGTAAGCGGCATCAGGCTGCGAAGCGGACGAAGGCTGGATTGTGATATTATGATCGTAGCCATCGGTACCATTCCTAATATTGAAGTTGGTAAAGCTGCAGGATTAAAATCCAATCGTGGAATTGTAGTGAACGATCATTTGCAGACCAGTAATCCTGATGTTTATGCTATCGGTGAGATCGCTGAATACAATCAAAATCTATATGGTATTACTGCTGCCGCTGAAGAGCAGGCAGAAATTGTCGCATCCTATATCAATGGCAATCCATTAAGTTTTTATCAGGGATCGCTTTCCATGAATATCCTGAAAGTGCATGGCTTGCATCTTTGCTCGCTTGGAATGATAGAAGCGCCCGAAGGAGATCCGGATTATGAAGAAGTAGTTTACCTGGATAAATCAAATAAGTATTATAAGAAGTGTATCATCTGTCAGGATGTTCTGGTAGGCGCAATCCTGGTGGGAGATAAGTCGGAGTTCAATGAGTTCAGGGAATTGATAAAAAATAAATTAGAACTTTCTGATAAACGCTCGACACTTATCCTGAAAGGTGGGGGCGCAACCAAAGAGGTAATCGGCAAGCTTGTCTGTTCCTGCAATAGCGTGGGAGAAGGAAATCTGAAGAAAGCCATACAGGAAGGTTGCAAGGATGTAGCCAGTCTTTGTCAGACTACCGGCGCAGGCGCCGGCTGCGGAAGCTGCCGTCCGGAAGTGAAAGCTATCTTAGAAAAATTAACACAAAAGGTATTGGTATGAGCAAAACGATTCTGAGATTTATTATTCCGGGTGGTATAGTATCTCCTGGTGAGCTAAGAAGAATTGCGAATACGGCAAATTACTTTGGCATCGATCACATTCATATCGGTGAAAGACAGGATCTGTTGCTGAAAGCAAAAAAAAATCAGGTAAAGGAAATTTATAAAAGACTTGAAAACAGCCTGTATCATTTTACAGCAGGAAAAGGAGAATCAAAAAATATTATTACTTCTTTTTCAGTCAGAAATCTTTTTCATTCTACTCCATGGGTGACAGAAGGGTCTTACCTGGAAATACTTTCTTCTTTTACCCATCATCCTAAATTAAAAATAAATATTACCGATCCTCAGCAATCCTGTGTACCGCTGTTTACCGGCGACCTGAATTTTGTAGCATCTCACCAGGATGATTACTGGTATCTGTTTATAAGATTTTCAGAGAAAGTAGAAATGTGGCCGGTGTTGGTGGACAGCAATGAGGTCAGCGCTTTGTCTCTGGTGATAGAACAATTTTTATTGAAGAATAAAAATTTTAACATCATACAGCTTCAAACACATATTTACAATTTACGGAACTGGAATTTCAGGATTATTGATAAGCCCTTAAATGTAAAGCCGGTTCGTTTTCCAATCTACGAAGGATTTTATCCTATGGGAGAAAGATTTTGGCTGGGAGTTTATCACAGTGAAAATTCTTTCCCTATTGGTTTTATTGAAAGCTTGTGCGCACTGTGCGCGCAAACCAATGTAGGTAGCATCAACCTTACTTCTTGGAATTCGCTGCTTATAAAAAATATTGATGAGAAAGATATTCCTCTATGGGAAAATCTGCTGGGAAAGTACGGTATCAATACAGGGCATTCACAGTTTGAGTTGAACTGGCAGCTTCCGGAAATGGATCATCGCGCGGATGTTATTAAAAAATATGTGCTGAGGGCTTTTGAAAAAAGAGTTATAAGAACTGCCGGACTGATTTTTGGAATCAGGTGGGATGCTGTGGATCCGGGTACTTCTATTATTATAACAAAGAAGGTACAGTTAAAATTATTCGGTATAGAAATACTGAAGACTTATGGTATTAAGTATAAAAAAGATTTTGATCCCAACTCTACAGAGATAATTCCTTTTGCCGATGGTTTGAAAAGAAGAAACCTTCCGGAGATTCTTGCCTACCTCACTGCGCAGTATTATGATAATTTAAATAAGCAAAGCAAGCTTCCTGAACCTAACCAGGGATTTAATTTTTCTCCTGAAAAAATTTCTTCTCCCAAAAATAAGCAGGTACATCAGTGTAAAGAATGTTTGACTATTTACGATCCGGCAGAAGGAGATACCGGTTTATCCATTGCCGCCAACACACCTTTTGAAAACCTCCCTGCCGACTATAAATGTCCTGTCTGTGAAGCAGCTAAAGCTTCTTTTGTTCCTGTGCAGACAAACCAGTTAATGGTGAAATAATCTGGTTGAAATAAATATTTTTAATACCTTTAAGAATCGATTGATTCTTAAAGGTATTATCATGGCTAAGAAAAAAGATTCCTCAAAAATTAAGTACCAGGTTCAGGGAAGAATATGGGTAGAGACTCCCGAAGGAGCGCTGTTGGGCAATGGAAGAATTGAGTTGCTGATGAATGTTCAAAAATATGGCTCCATTACTAAAGCGGCAAAAGCAATGAAGATGTCTTATCGCCAGGCCTGGGAGCTTATTGAATCCATGAATTCCCATTCTAATAAAATATTTGTCGTGTCGCACGCGGGCGGTAAACATGGAGGAGGAGCCTCCCTTACGGAAACTGGCGAAGAAGCAATCCGAAAATTTCTTGATATAAAAAGAAAGTTTGAAAAATTTATAGCCGCAGAGAGTAAAAAATTTAAACTGTAATTTTTTTAACTATCGTTATTCTTATAAATATATAACGGATTATTATGATAAGATTCGACAAAAATGAGCTTTCAGGATCCTTTGGAGATATAGGCACCAGTTTCCCTTTGATTATTGGACTGATTCTGGCATGTAAGCTCGATGCCGCCAGTGTAATGATTATGTTTGGCCTGATGCAGATCATGACAGGGTTGATATACGGTATCCCTATGTCTGTTCAGCCTCTCAAAGCCATGGCTGTGATGATGATTGCGCAAAAACTCGAAGGTACATTACTGTATGGGGCGGGACTGGCAATAGGAGCAACTATGTTGTTGTTAACGATTACCGGCTTGCTGGAATGGATAGTAAAAGTAATTCCTGAGTGTGTGATAAGAGGAATCCAATTTGGTTTGGGAGTTTCGCTTGCCGGTCTTGCCTTGAAAGATTATGTTCAGTCAGATGGATATTACGGCTATATGATTGCTTTTATTGCTTTTGCTATTGGATTGTTTCTGTTGGGCAACAGAAAATATCCTCCCGCACTATTTATTATGTCGCTGGCTGTGATATATGCCATAATTTTTAAAATAAATATTTTTAAAATAAATGAAGGGATTGGTTTTGCATTACCCACCTGGAATGTCCCTCAAAAGGATGATATAGTACAAGGGTTTATTATGCTGGCTATACCACAGATTGCTTTATCACTTTCTAATTCTGTAGTGGCAACAAGACAAACTGTCGCTGATCTTTTTCCAGAAAAAAAATTAACGGTTAGAAAAATCGGATTTACCTATTCGCTGATGAATGTAGTCAATCCTTTTTTCTCCGGGCTGCCGGCATGTCACGGATCCGGGGGAATTGCGGGTCACTATACCTTTGGTGCGAGAACGGGCGGATCTGTAATTATATACGGAGGCCTATGCCTGGTAATAGGTTTATTCTTTAGTACTGTATTTGATGAGATAGTAAAGGTATTCCCTTTGCCTGTACTAGGTATCATCCTTTTATTTGAAAGCCTGACTTTAATGTCTTTTATCAGAAGCATTATGCATTCAAAATCAGATTTGCTTATTGCTTTGTTAGTGGCAATGATAGCGGTAGGTTTACCTCATGGTTATGTAATAGGATTGGTGCTTGGAACTTTTGCAGTGATGCTTTTTAGGAGACAATTATTGTGAGCGGTATAGTTTCTTTTGATTATAAGAATCTTGTTAATCTGAAAAATCCTTAATAATCATGTCAAAAAGAAGAGATTGAAAAACTAAAAAGGGTGAATTATATAGTTTAACAATCTCTTTCTTAAGGAAAAATATTCTTAGTCGTATTTGCTGCTTTCGATATTGTAAGCTTTCATTCCGTGTCTTCCGATATCCAGTCCTTCAAGTTCTTCTTTTGCAGAAACTCTTAAACCGATTGTTTTTTCTATCAGAAGAAATATTCCAATAGAAGCGGTAAATGATAATCCGCCAACACAACCTATCCCGATAAGCTGGCTTACTAATTGATCAGGACCTTTTTTCGCTCCGAAAAATCCTACTGCAAGTGTGCCGAATATTCCGCAGACCAGGTGAACAGAAGTTGCTCCTACCGGATCGTCCACTTTTAGTTTGTCGAACATAAGAATTGCATATACTACGAGGAAGCCTGCGATGATGCCAATAACAATGGCTTCCGCCGGAGACATAAGATCAGCTCCTGCAGTGATTGCTACCAGTCCTCCCAGTATTCCATTCAGCATCAAGCTATGGTCGAGTGTTTTGGTAACAAAGTAGCTGGTGAACATGGCGCTGAGAGCTCCTGCAGCAGCAGCAAGTGAAGTATTGACAAGTACAAGAGATACTTTGCCAGGATCGGCAGAAAGAACAGATCCTCCATTAAAACCAAACCATCCCAGCCAAAGCATAAATACACCTATGGTAGCCAGCGGCATGCTGTGTCCGGGTATAGGTAATATTTTTCCGTCTACATATTTTCCAATACGTGGTCCGAGAATGATCACTCCCGCTAAAGCCGCCCAGCCGCCGGTAGAGTGTACTATGGAAGATCCTGCAAAATCATGAAATCCTATGCTGGCAAGAAAGCCCCCACCCCAGGTCCACATGCCTATGATTGGATACAATACACCTACTAATATTAAAGAGTGAATTAAGAATCCCCAGATCTTTACTCTTTCTGCTACCGCACCCGATACAATGGTAGCAGCCGTTGCGGCGAACATGGCCTGGAATAAAAAGAAAGTCCAGTAAGTATATTGTCCGCTGGCATATTCTGAGGTGAGTCCGTTTGCCGGTACGCTTAAACCCAGATAGCCGGTAAAGCCAATGAACATACCTTTATATTCTCCCCCGGGAAACATAAGATTAAATCCCCATAAACAATAAGTGATGAGTCCGATGGCAGGGATGATAGTATTTTTGAATAATATATTTATAGTATTCTTGGATCTGGATAAGCCAGACTCTACCGTGGCAAAGCCCAGGTGCATGATAAAGACGAGTGCTGTGGCAATCATCATCCAAAGATTATTGATGATAAATATTTCCTGTGATATAGCTTTGTCCATAATAAAAATTTAATGCGGTTAATATACGAGTTTTATTTTTAAAGAGCAGATGCATCACGTTCGCCTGAACGGATGCGTATAGCTTCTTCGATCGTAGAAATAAAAATTTTTCCGTCCCCGATTTCCCCTGTTCTTGCGCTTCCTAAAATCACCCGCACAATTTCGTCTACTTTATTATCGACCGTAACAATGGTAAGTTTTGTTCTGGCGATAGAGCCCAGGTCGTATTCATGCCCGCGGTAAACAGTTTTCTCTGTTTTCTGATTTCCCACGCCTTTTACATCTTCAAATGTGAAAAAGTCTATACCGCATTTATGAAGTGACTCCTTTACCAATGGAAAATGCGACGTTCTTATTATAGCTTCTATCTTTTTCATATTCTTCCTTCCTGTATTTTTTATTGTGTTATTTTAAGTTCCTCTTTCTTTTCCTGTTGCTTTTATGACTTTTAATAAGTCCAAATAAACTTGAAATAATTATAATCGTTAATTTTTTAATTTATGGTTAAAATTTAAACCTATTTTTTTTAAAAGTGAAGTTTTTTGGTAAAAACAACTTAAAATTTAAGGTGTATTTTTAAAAAAAGATGTGATTTTTATAAAAATATGTTTAAAAATTATAACTATATGG
Source organism: Cytophagaceae bacterium (assembly GCA_019746425.1). GTDB lineage: Bacteria > Bacteroidota > Bacteroidia > Cytophagales > Cytophagaceae > JAIERY01. The sequence goes on along the minus strand of JAIERY010000187.1, from coordinate 4,869 downwards.
TATTGATTGTTTGGTAAGTAGTTAATATTAAATCAATTAATTACAATTAAGAGATGTAATAATTTTGAGGATAATAAGGTATAAAATAATGAAGACAGGGATATTATCTGGGGCTCTGATGAAGGCTGATGGCTGTTTTCTCTATAATCAGCAGCAGCATGTCTAATTCTTCTTCGATTTTTCTCCGGTGGGTAGGATCTATGGTATAGTAACTCATCAAATCCATCAAAGTGCGCTTTCTGATAAGGTAGCCAAGAGAGATATCTGAGGGATAAATTTTAATCTTGGGTGTTTTCAGCCATTCATTTCTCGACCATTTATTCAATGTTTCAACGGAGCCATCAATGGCAAGGTCCTTAGTGATGTCTGTTAAAAATTTTTTGAAGCTTTTAGTAAGGAAAGATTCCAGCTGTTTATCCGATTTATAATTAACATAAACCAGATTATGCTGTTTTGCCAGGAGAATGCTTTTTGAAGCCAGTTCATTCAGTTTCTTTTTTTCGAGCAAAAAACTGGCATAGCCTTTTAAATTTTCAAACCGGTCATGTCTGGCAGGCAGCATGCCACAAGTAAGCTATTTTTATAGCAATCACGTATGAAATTTTTCATTTTTTTAAGACTATTTTTCATGAAGCATCGTATTATTCTTAAATTTATTTAACCTCTTTAAATTTCTTTAAGCAATTGAGCAATATCCACAATAACATACCTTCCAGGTGGAGCATGATGGTTTTTATTGTCAAGTCCAACGTATTGAAGGCAAAAAGAGGGATAAATAATATTTTTGGAAAAGACTTTACAAAATACCCCCCAACACCGCAGCCCGACAGCAGGGATATAGTTGCCAAATCAATTACTCCTTTATGGACTAATAAAAGCGAAGATGAATTTATGCTTACTGCAGGCAAGGTTCAGAATCTTCGTATAGCCTTGAAGCAATTAAACGGTGTTGAAATTCCAGCCAATGCTCTTTTCAGTTTCTGGGCACAGGTAGGTAGGCCTACTCAATGGAAAGGATATGTTGACGGAAGGGAATTGAGAGAAGGTTGCATTATTCCCACTATAGGAGGAGGTCTGTGTCAGCTTTCCAATGCATTGTACGATGCCGCCTTACAGGCAAATTTTGAAATCATAGAAAGACATGCGCATACCAAAGTAATTCCTGGTTCTCTGGCCGAGGTAGGAAGAGATGCAACGATATTCTGGAATTATGTTGACCTGAGATTCAGGTCTGAAACCACTTTCAGAATTGAAGCCTATCTTAACAGAGATTCACTGGTAGTGCAATTCAGGGGAGAGAAAAATAAAGAGATAGTTATTCCTGTAGAAAATAAAATTCAGAAAGCGCATGACCTGAATAATTGCTACACCTGCAATGCGCACGATTGCGATCGCCATGTGAACAATGCCAAAAAATCGACAGGCGCCACTGCATTTTTGTTGGATGAGTACTGGCCCGAGTATGATCGTTTTATAAAATCCAAAGTTCAGAGCGAAGATTATTTATTCATTCCTCTCAACGGACAAAAATTTAACAAGCCAAATTATAAATGGAACCAGGAAGGTGTTAAGAAAGTATATACTGAAACTTTTAGAACATTCCACAGGGCATTTCAGATGCGCAACCTTCCTTCACAGGGGGGAGCGTTGCAGAGCACCCTGCTGAAGTTTGATAAAATCCTCGCTGACGCTTATGCTCAAAAAATAAAACCTGAAGTCTCTCATTTGTATGTCACACAAAATCTCTTGCCTTTCCTGTGGCAAAGCGGGGCGCTGGGAGGCAGAACCTTTGATGTATTTATGACCAGACTTCCGATGGGTGTATTGCAGCAAAGGTTGGATGCCGCTTTTAAAAAACATTCCTGTAGCAAAACATTAAATGACTTCAGGGTGGAAGATAATATTGCCAGGGCGGAAGAAGAAGCATTGAAGAATGCCCGGTTTATTATTACGCCGCATACGGAGATTGCAAAACTTTTTCCGGGCAAAGTAATTTTGCTCGATTGGGAAATGCCAGTGCGCAGTGCACAGAGAAATGAAAACGGCAAAATATTTTTTCCTGCAGCAGCTCTGGGCAGAAAGGGTGCCTATGAAGTAAGGAATGTGGCGAAAGAACTAAAGCTTGAATTGATAATTTTAGGAAAAGATTTGGAATCGGAAAATTTCTGGCAGGGAATTAAAACAGAAAAAGCGGATACGGAATGGATGAAGAAGACAAGTGCGGTAGTGCTGCCATCCTATATAGATCACAAGCCAAGAAAATTACTGGAAGCCATTGCTTATGGAATTCCTGTAATTACCAGCACTGCTTCCGGCCTCGAGCATGTGAAAGGAGTGATCAGTATTCCGCCTGGCGATGAGCAGGCTTTGAAGAAAGCGATTGAGAAGGTATTGTTTCCTAAGGATTCTTTTGTTATTAATCCTTAGCGTTTTGCAGAAAGTACCCACCTTGCTGTCATCCAGTAGGGATCTTGTAATTTAAAAGTACTGCCATCAATAATTTCATTAGTAATTATTGATGGCAGTACCATCAACTGACAAGTTTCCTTCTGAATGACATGGTGTTTTGCATTCTTTAATTTTTAAAATTTTCTTACTTAATTTCCCCTCTTACTACCTCCACCAGCTTCGCATTCCCTTCTTCCGTTTTCACTCCTTCAGGAAGTTTTCTTAAGATCCATGTGACTTCCCACCATGCGGTTTCATTTGGTTTTAATTCAGCATAAGGGCCCTGCTGTTCCATTTCAGAAAACGGACTGCCAAAATCAGAGAAGACTTCTATTTCTCCTTCTCCCGGAGCGACTTCTGCAGCAGAAAGATCTTTGAATTTTTTAATCAGCAGCAGTCCGTCATTACTTTCTGCAATCCAGCCTTCGGCTCCATCTGCAAATAATTTGGCCATGGTTTTTCCGTCACCAATTCTGGACGAATCATATTTGAACCAGTTGATGCCATCCGATGATGATAATTTTAACTTTCCGAATACTGGATTAGACGAAGAACTGTCAGTATTTCCTTTTGGATAAAATATCAAAGCCGTTTTAAAAGTTCTGGTGTTTTCCCAATGGGCAACTCTGATCGTCGAATCGTTTTTGTTGACAATGCCATAGCGTACCGTGAAAGTAGAATCATTGAGGTTAGCGAAAATCATTTTGATGATTTCAACACCTACTGTTGTATCTTTTTGGCTTCTGAGTATGAGTGTATCGCCTTTGCTTTCATCCTTATAAGCCACTTCCTGATGTTCTTTGACAGGAGGCCAGTTCCATGCACTCTGCGGACTTGTCCAGAAAGTGGAACCTCCCGGACCTATCATTTCTTTTCCCTCATGCTGAAAAGAAATGATTCTTCCGCCGTCCGGATCTACTGATAATTTTTGTCCGGCAAAATTAAAGGTGTACACAGTATCTGCCTTAGAAAGTATAGGAGTTTTCGTCTCTTTTTTACTTTCCGAACAGGAAGACAGAATGAAAATAAAGCCAGTAAGTAATAAAAATAAATTTTTCATAAGTTAAGGTCTTGTTGATTCGAAATATAAGCAAATATTTTTATTCCTGAATCCCGTACTTTGATAATGCCGGATGATTTATTTGTATATTGTGCCATGAACAATATTACGGATAGAATTATTTTTGAAGATAAACATTTACTGCTTGTCAATAAGGCGGCAGGGCTAATGGTGGAAGAAGATCAGTATGGGAATCCCAATCTAATACAACTGCTTCGCAAGCATATACAGGGAAAGTCAAGGAATAAAGTATTCATTCAGAATGTGCACAGACTGGACAGGCCGGTAAGCGGAATAGTCCTCTTCGCCAAAAAGCCGTCTGATCTCAAGAACCTGAGCGAGCAGTTCAGAAACAGGACTCCAGAAAAAATTTACCTGGCTGTTACAGAGTCGGCGCCTGAAAAAAAAGAGGCACGTCTCAGTCACTATCATTATAAAAACCTGAAAGAAAAAAAAGCAGAGATCTCCTCAGAGAAAAAGAAAGAAACAGATGTTGTGGAGCTGGAATATAAAATTATCGGAGAAGCCGGAAAGAAATTTCTATGGCAGATTAAGTTAATAACAGGAAAGTATCACCAGATCAGGGCACAACTGGCATTTGCAGGTTGTCCTGTAATCGGCGATGAAAAATATGGTTCGGCTGCAAAATACGGACAGGATGCCATAGCGCTTCATGCATGGAAGCTTGGTTTTATTCATTCGGCTACAGGAGAAAAAGCGGAATATGCTGCGCCATTGCCCGCAGATGATTTATGGAAAAATTTTAAAGTAAATTCATGAAGAAGACAAAAGCCAAGCTTATATTTTTTCAGCAGACTTCAGAAGGAGTAAAGATTTTGCTGGGCAGGAGGATAGTCTCTGAACGGGAAGAATTCTGGTGGTTACCGGGCGGAAGCGCAGAAGAAGGAGAGAAGGAATTTGAAGCAGCGGTGCGTGAGTTGCATGAAGAGCTTTACCCTATTCCATACCTGGAAGACACGGTGCGGCGATTTGTACAGGACGAAGAGCTGCCTAAAACACTTGAATACTGGACGGATAAATCGAGGGTAGTTCTTTTCTTAATTGAAGTCGGGGAAGATGTTTATACCAATGAACTGCCTTTGTGCAGAGAAGAATTCCAGGAAATGAAATGGTTTTTGCTTCATGAAGTTCCGGCAAATATTTCCCGGGAGTATACATATATTAAAGAGTACATGAATGATTCCTATTTTAAAAGATTGTATAGATAATACTAATTAAATTATCCGGTGTGTGCCAGCAAACAATAGCGCTCACCAACCCAATTCCCTGTGTTTATATTCGGGGTTATAACCAAAGCATATACCCTGGCTTCCTGCTCCTTTCCACAGAGTCTTTCTGCA
>JAIERY010000044.1 GCA_019746425.1 Cytophagaceae bacterium | reverse complement strand
CTCTTGAATTAACCAAATCAAAAAATGCAGTAGTACTTGCATCCATCGCGGAGTTCTATATTGATTACGATAAGCTGGAAGTTCCCCAGGCTAATAATCTTTTGAATACTGCATTGAAATATGATGCTAAAAATCCCAATCATTATATTCTCATAGGAGATGGCTTCTGGAAAATTCAGGATGGATCGAAGGCAGTAGAAAATTATGATAAAGCCTTGGCTTTAAATCCCAAAAATCCCAAAGCGCTCACAAGGCTGGGCGACAGCTATATTAAAGTAATGAATTACAACCGCGCATTGGACTATTACTCTAAGGCGCTGGCGGCAGATTCTTTATATGCTCCTGCTTATAAGGGTATGGGTGATGCTTATTATAAAAATAAACAATTTGATAAAGCGCAGACGGCATATAAAAAATATGTAGCTATGGCTGATCAGAACGATGATACTTATATCAAGTATTCTTCTTTCCTGATTATGTCTAAAGATTATGCCAATGCCCTGACTTACCTTCAGAAAATGGAGGATAAGGAAAATATAAACCCTGTTGCTTACAGGTTATTGGGTATGGCTTATTTCGAAAAAGGGGATATGGAAAAGTCTCAGAAAAATTTCGACAAGCTTTTTGCTAAACTGGATAATAAAAAATTGATGGCCGTGGATTACGAGTACTATGGAAAACTTATGGCTAAATCCAAAAAAGATTCTCTGGCTATGATCAATCTCGAGAAATCTCTGCAGATGGATAGTTCCCGTGTGGATTTATATTCGGACCTGGGTAATGCTTACTTCGGCATGAATAAATATGATAAAGCACAAAAGGCTTTTGAAAAGAAAGTGAAAGCAGGTGCAGGTTCCCAGGACTTATACTTCCTCGGCCTTTCCTATTATTATGATAATAAATTTGATAAAGCAGATACCACATTCGGTACTCTGCTGAAGTATGTTCCCACTTATACGCAGGGATATCTGTGGAAAGCAAAAATTAAAGCAAACCTGGATCCCACTTCTGAGAAAGGGCTTGCCAAACCATACTATGAAAAGTTCATCGACATGACTAAAAACGATGTCGAGAAAAATAAAAAAGAGATCATAAAAGCGTATGAATATCTTGGCTACTACTATTACCTGAATAAAGATAAGGTAAAAGGCAAAGAGGTATACACTAAGCTCAAAGAAATCGACCCTAACAGTAAAAGCGCTGTGGAGGGTTTGAAGTGGGTGAATGGAAAATAAACTAGTGCAGAGTGCTGAGAGATGAGTACAGAGGATCTCATCTCTCAGCACTCTGTACTCAGCACTTGATATTTAAAGATTTATCATTATTTTCGTAAATGAAAGTCTTATTGTTAATCTTCACCGGCGGAGGCATCGGCAGTCTTCTCCGTTTTGCAACATCCAGATATTTTAATCCTGTATTTGCTGCTTTTCCGCTTGGCACCTTCCTCTCTAATTTTATCAGCAGCTTAATTGTAGGAATAGTAGTAGGTCTCTCCATGGAAAAAACCAACTCTGAATTTTTAAAATATTTTGTAGTTGTAGGCTTGTGCGGGGGATACAGTACTTTCTCGGGATTCAGCAATGAAACTTTTCAGCTTATCCGGCAGGATAATTATCAATATGCGCTTCTTAATATTTTTCTAAATGTGATGCTGTGTCTGGCGGCAATATTTGCCGGAGTAAAAATGTCAAAATTAGTATAGTGCAGAGTACAGAGTGCTGAGAGATGAGATAAGAATTTATTTTTTCTCAAAACTCAATACTCTGCACTCAGCACTAAAATATTAAAATATCGCGTCCAGTATACCTGTAACCGCAACAACTACAATGCCTATTACTAAAAGGGCAATGATAAGGATAGTTCGTAAAAGTGCACCCATAAATTTTGTGTGTTTAATTTGATAATAAATTAACTTATTACGATTCCGATTGTTTAATATATACCGTAAAACCCGGTTTAAAGCTGTTTTAAACAACATGTGCCGGCTTTCGGTTTTTTCTTTATCCTTAAGTTAAATATCGATTTTTGTTTGTAATTTTTTAATCAGCCATGCTACCAGAATTTTTAAGCAACGAATGGTTTTTGGTTTACGGAGGACTGGCGTTAACGGTATTGATTATTTATGTGGAGACTGGTTTTCCGATCGGAGTAATAATCCCGGGTGGAGAAATGCTCTTATTTATTTCAGGACTGTTATGCGGCACTAAATGGCTTGAGGTAAATATACTTTTTATCATTATCCCTATTTCTATTTTTGCTTTCATGGCAGACTTAACCGGATATTCTATCGGCAATAAAAAAGGTGCCGCCTTATTCGAGAAACAAAACAATATTTATTACAAGCGAAAGCATTTGAAAAGAGCGGCAAAATACTTTCATAAATTTGGCATGATGGGAATTATACTGGCAAGATTTATTCCGGTGATACGCACATTCACACCGCTGTATCATGGCGCCAAAGAAACTGACTTCAATAAATTTTTTATTTTTTCCGGTATCGGCGCGATTCTTTATGTGAATATTCTCATTGTTAGCGGCTACTTTATCGGTAAGGAATTTCCTGATCTGAAGCTGCACTTAGATTATATCATTGCTTCTGTTGTGGTATTTATTTTTATAACCCCCATTATTAATTTATTAAGAAGATCTTATAAGCTTCAAAAAGAAAAGAAAATTTAATAATATTGTTTTTTTCTTTTAGCTATGGAAAGACTCATCAGAATACTCTCTATCGATGGAGGCGGCATCCGTGGAATCATTCCCGGCCAGATCCTTATTCAGCTCGAAAAAATCATTCAGAAAAAAACAGGTAATCCGGATGCGAGAATTGCCGACTACTTTGATTTTTTTGCGGGTACAAGCACTGGTGGGATATTAACCTGTATACTTCTTTGTCCGGATGAAAAGAGCAGACCTCTGTTTACGGCTGAGCAGGCAGTGAACCTTTACCTTCAGAAGGGCGGAGCAATTTTTAAACGCACCGCTCTGAAAAACTTTCTTTCTCTGGGAGGATTGTCGGATGAAAAATACAATGAAGACGCCTTGGAGAAATCCTTGAATGAATATTTTAAAACTACAAAATTAAGTCAGCTGCTGAAGCCATGTCTTATACCTGCCTATGAAATTGACAGAAGGTATGCGCATTTTTTTACCCAGCATGATGCCCAGACAAAACCCGGTTATGATTTTTTGATCAAAGATGTTGCAAGAGCTACCTCCGCAGCGCCGACCTATTTTGAAGCCGCTAAAATAAAATCAACTTCTGAAGTTGCTTACACGCTGGTAGACGGCGGAGTGTTTGCCAACAACCCTGCCATGTGTGCTTTCTGTGAAGTGAGCGATCTGTTTAAAAAAGATAAGCCTCTGCCTATTGAAAATATGCTGATGCTGTCTCTTGGTACAGGCAATGTGAAAAAGCCTTATGCTTATAATGCGGCAAAGAACTGGGGTGCCATTGGCTGGGTAAGGCCTGTTATCGATATCATGATGTCCGGAGTTTCTGAAACAGTAGAATACCAATTGGGAAAACTTTTTGATAGCCAGGGAAGAAAGGATCAATACCTGCGAATAAATCCAGACCTTGGCCATGCCAATTCCGATATGGATGACGCTTCCCTCAAAAATCTGAATGCCTTAAAAGAAGCGGGAATCTATTGTTCCGAAAAGTATTATGATGAATTGGCAAGAATGGCAGATCTGCTGATCGGGCAGGAAAGCCAAGCCTTGCCTGACACCCTTAAGGTTTAATACGGCGCACTGATATTAATATAAAATCTTATATAATTGCTTAAAAATGAAAATTTTATGCGATTTTCATATAAATTTAGCTCTAAGTCCCGTTTCCCTGAATATTTGTCCCTTTGAACCATTTAACATAAATTACTCGTATTGTATAACAGGGCTATGGAAAGAATAGCATCATTTTTTACCGCCATTATTTTATTGTTTAGCCATGCTTTCAGTCAATCACCCCAAAGCATTGGTTCGCCTATTAATACCCTCGATTTTGCTGAATTTGCTCCAACCATTAGTGCAGATGGTAAAACCATGATCTTCGAGTCTGACCGGGGAGGAAAAGATTCGCATTGGAGACTATATATATCCTACCAGACGAAGCCCGGTGTATGGACTCAGCCCAAAGACCTGGTTGAGATCAACAACGCTGTAGCTCCTGACAATTTCCTGGGGGGGCCTTGTCTCAGCTATGATGGCACTACCTTGTTTTTTACAAGTAATATGAAAGGAACAGTCGGAGGAATTGATATGTGGTATTGCAAAAAGACAGGAGATACCTGGAGCGCTCCCAAAAACATGGGAAGAACGATAAACTCTTCTGCCTATGATGGCTTTCCCTCTCTGTCAGCTGATGGAAAATATCTTTACTTTATGAGAGTGGCTTCGCAGGAAAAAGAGACCACTACCGGGCAGCGCTGCTGTCAGATCTATGTAGCGGAAAAAAGAGGAGCATTTTATATCAACCCCAAACCCTTGCCGTATCCTATCAATACCGGATGTGAAGGTTACCCAAGGATCATGGCCGATGGAAAAACACTGATATTTTCTTCCGCACGCGCCGGAAGTAAAGGAGGGTATGATCTGTATGAGTCTAAAATGAAGAATGGCAAATGGACTAATCCGGAACCGCTTGACTTTATCAATACAGATAAAGATGACCAGTTAATCGCTGTTCCTGCTTCCGGAGATGTATTGTATCTGGCCAGTACCAAGAGCAACAGCAAAGATGATATTTACAAAGTAGAACTTCCTAAAAAATTCCGCCCCGATGAAGTGATCGCCCTGGAAGGTTTTATTAAGAATGAAGAGAATAATAAAGTAATTGAGGCTACCGTAAAAGTAAGCGATATAAGAACCAAAGAGAAGATCGTGGAAATGAATAACGATTATCTTACCGGAAAATATTTTGTTTATCTCAAGGAAGGACAGAAATATGATATATCCATTTCTGCCAAAGGGTATACTTTTCAATCCCAGGTAATAGATGCCGATAGTCTTAAAAGCTTCCGTCAATATAAAAAAGATGTGAAGCTTAAGCAGCTGAAGCTCAATACTTCATTTACACTTAATAATATATTCTTCGAATTTGATTCTTCATCCGTAAATAAATCTTCTGAACTTGAACTGGAAAGGGTTTTGGAATTGATGAATAAAAACCCTAAAATGACAGTAGAGATCAGCGCTCATACCGATGATAAAGGCTCGGATGAATATAATGATAAACTATCCCAGGCACGCGCAGAAGCGGTGGTAAAGTTTCTGGCAGAAAAAGGAATAGCAAAAGAAAGGCTGGTAGCCAAGGGTTATGGCAAAACAAAACCCTGCGTTCCTAATGATTCTGATGATAACAGAGCAAAGAACAGGCGTGTGGAATTTAAAGTCATAAAATTAAATTAATTATTCAGTCCCATGAATAACGAAGTTAAAATAGCATTGGTAGGTTATGGTAAAGCAGGAGAGTACTTCCATGCGCCGATAATCAATACTGTACCCGGATTAAAAATTGTGAAAGTGCTGGAGAGACATGGACAAAGATCAAAAGAAAAATATCCCTGGATAACAGTTGTAAAAAATTATGATGAACTCTTAAAAGATAGTCAGATCGAAGCCGTTGTCATTGCCACTCCCAACTGGCTTCATTTTGAAATGGCCCACAAAGCTTTGTCTGCGGGTAAACATGTAGTGGTTGATAAACCCTTCACCATTACTTCAAAGGAAGCTGATACCCTGATTGAACTTGCGAAGAAAGAAAATAAAATATTAACGGCATATCATAACAGACGGTGGGATGGGGGATTTCTTACCATTAAAAAAATCATAGAGGAATCCTGGATTGGAAATATTAAAAAGTTTGAAGTGCGGTTTGAAAGATACCGCCCGGAAGTAAAACAGGAACTCTGGAGAGAAACCAGCAGGCTGGGAGCAGGAGTGTTGTATGATATCGGGTCTCACCTGATCGATCAGTCATTTAACCTCTTCGGAAAACCAAAAAGCATCAAGGCAGAAATAAAGACAGAAAGGAAAGGCGCTAAAGCGGATGATTATTTTGAGATCATCCTTAAACATGAAAATGTAACTTCTGTATTAAAAGCCGGAATGCTGGTGACCGAGAAAAATCCTCATTATTTTCTGGAAGGAGATCTGGGTACTTATACTAAATTTGAAAGAGATCCTCAGGAAGATATGCTGAAGGAAGGAAAGACACCTTTAAACAGGGAGTGGGGATTGGAACCCGCAAGCAGATGGGGTTTTCTCGATTCTAAAGCGCCCGGTTTGAAGTATTTTGGAAAGGTAGAAACTCTAAAAGGCAGTTACGAATCATTTTATCAAAATCTGTATGGCGCTATCAGAGAAGGAAAAGAAATTGCTGTAAAGCCGGAGCAGGCCAGGGAAGTGGTGCATGCAATAGAACTTGCATTCCAGAGCAGTAAAGAAAAGAGAGAAATAGAGTACAAATAAAACGACGAATTACGAACGACGAGTGACGAATAAATGTTCGTAATTCCTTACTCGTAAATCGGCACTTGTCATGGTTGACCCGCGAAATTTAAAACCTTTAGCAGCTAAAGCAGAACCTTCCACCCGCAAACTATTTGCAAAGCTAAAAAAAACAAAACCTAAAAATCTTGATGAAGTGATGAGTGATCTTCATCATGAGGCTTTTGCGAATATTGATTGTCTTGAATGCGCCAACTGTTGCAAAACCACCAGTCCGATTTTTTATCAGAAAGACATAGAAAGATTAGCACATCACTTTAAGATAAGACCGTCTGAGTTTATTGAGAAATATCTTCATATTGATGAAGATAAAGATTATGTGCTTAATGCGGCGCCATGTCCTTTTCTGGGTGCAGATAATTATTGCTCGGTGTATGATGCCAGACCAACTGCCTGCAGGGAATATCCTCACACTGACAGAAAAAGATTTTATCAGATACTCGATCTTACTTTGAAAAATACTGCTGTTTGTCCTGCCGCTTATGAAATAGTGGAGAGGCTGAAAGAAAGATTATAATTACCTTTTCTTTATTCCTGTTCTGTCAAAATTTAATACCGATTTATCGTAGGTGGTGAGGTCTTGCGTTTCATCGCTTTTGTGAATAGTGTTGTCGCCTTTTGTGTCGTAGACTTTTGTTTTCCTGGTTATGCCCTTTACTTCAGACTCATCTATGATTTCATCTGCATGCTGGCCGCCATATATTTTTATCAGAATTCCCTTTTCTGTTTTTCCTTTCACGATAAATTTATCAGTTCCATCCAATCCAATTAGTTTGATCTCACGGGTAATATTATTGTCATAGATATGCCGGAAAGTTATTTTTCCGTTTGCATTTTCTACCGTGACTTTGGTTTCTTTGTTGCTTAATCTTTCTACTGTAAATTTTTCGTCCTGGTCGGTTCCTGCTATCTGCACTTGTTCAAATAATAGTCTGTAGTATTCCCTGGCTGCATAGTCTAGTTTGTTCCTTCTTATTTTTAGTTTACAGATGGTCTCATATCCCATCTTCTTAAAAACTTCTGCGGGATATTGATTTACAGAGTGTGTAATAATGGAATCTGTTAAATCTTTTTCAAGTTCATTCGCAATCTCCAGGAATTGTTGTTCAGTCATTCCGTTTAGTACTAACCTGTCAATATACCTGGCATTTTTAATCAGGCCTTTGATCTTTCCATAGTTGTAATCAAAGGTCTGGAATTTCGGATTGATAGTAACGATCAGAGAAGGCAGAAGGCCGGTATCAAATTTATAAAATGCCATATCCCTGTCGCGTGGGATTGGTTTATATATTTTGTTTTCTCCTTCGGTGTATTGTGCCCATCTCCATTGATCGGTATGACGGTCCCAGTCATTGATCCATAAATCAAATAACCTGGCTTTTAGAAATGCTTTCTGATCAATAACTGTATTGTAAGATGCAAAGCGTTTGGCTAACAGATCTTCTGTATTAATGATGTCTTCTGCATTTCCCAGTTCTTTTGCCCATGACTCATCGGGAAACTCTTCCAATATGGCAACCCTCCCTTCAAAGAGATCGGCATATTCACCTAATCTTGTATCATAAGGAATAAAATACAGTTCCGGATGTGTATGAAGTATACCTGCGGCATTGGCCAGGTATGGAATGATCAATGCCCCATAAGGATTTAAAGCAGCAGTCTGGTCTTTTATAATATAAACCAGTACTCTATTTTTTAATTTCGGCGGCAAAGCTTTTGACTGATCTTTGTCTATTGTTCTTAGTACATATTTCTTTCCATCTTTTCCTTCCAGTCGCAGACTGAGTGTCTGCATATTTCCGCCTCTTTTTAATATTTTTAATCCTCCTTTTTCTTCAGCTATATTAAATACTTTCATTTCCACAGGCAAAGCCCATAGATCGCGGTAATGCTCGCCGTAAATAATTTTATGCAGGGAATTCTTTTTATAGTGCTGGCCTGAAGCTACTGTAATAAGACTATCTCTATAATTGGTGCTGACGTGCCGGAGGCTATCTTTTTCTCTTTCAGAAAGGGGGAATTGTTTGGGGTATTCAAAATGGTTACATCCTTTGAGGTACCCTGTAAACAACAGAACCAGGGTAGAAACCAGTAAAAAAATCCGTATTTGCCCTCTTTTCATTTTCCCGCATAGATTTATTAAAACTAACCCGGGAAAAGAGATTTTTGTTAATCCATGCTACATTGTAATGGGAGGGTAGCTAAAATTTCACGCAAAGGCCGCAAAAGATTTGCGGCCTTTGCGTTTTTTGTTCTTCTGGCTTTTTGTGAAAAATCTCACGGAAATTTCGGGAATTTTTTGAAGTCAGGTTTTCTTTTTTCTATAAAGGCATTTTTTCCTTCTTTGGCTTCTTCAGATAAATAATAGAGTAGGGTAGCATTGCCGGCAAGTTCCTGAATACCTGCTTGTCCGTCAAGCTCGGCATTGAATGATGATTTCAGCATTCTTAAAGCGATAGGGCTTTTTTCTAAAATTTTTCTGCACCACTCAATAGTAGTATCTTCCAGTTTATCCAACGGTACTACTTTATTTACCAATCCCATATCCAATGCTTCCTGTGCATTGTAACGATCACATAAGAACCATATTTCTCTGGCTTTCTTTTGTCCTACTATACGTGCCAGGTACGAAGCGCCGAAGCCGCCATCAAAGCTTCCTACAATAGGGCCAGTTTGTCCGAATTTGGCATTGTCTGCTGCAATGGATAAATCACATACCACATGCAATACATGTCCGCCGCCGATTGCCCACCCCGCTACCATGGCAATAACAGGTTTTGGTATAGACCTTATTTGTCTTTGAAGATCCAGCACATTTAATCTTGGCACATTGTCTTTGCCTACATAACCTCCATGTCCTCTTACGCTTTGGTCGCCGCCGCTGCAAAATGCATTGCCGCCTTCTCCCGTTAAAATGATCACGCCCACATCTGTATTTTGTCTGGCAAGTTCCATCGCTTCAGACATTTCCTGAACTGTCTTGGGAGTAAATGCATTATGCACTTTCGGTCTGTTAATGCTGATCTTGGCAATGCCTTCGTAGTATTGGAAAAGAATTTCTTCGTATTCTTTTAATGTTGTCCAATTGTATTTGCTCTTCATGTTACTCTTTTATTTAGTCGTATGCGACACTCTTAATTGATTGTATTTTTAAATTTTTGAAATATCTCCGCATTTATTTTGCTGCCGGTTTCCACTTCCAGAATTTTAGATATAGAGGATACATTGAAAAAAGATTTTAAAGCTTCCTTCAGATTTTCAGAATCCTTGCAGAAAATATATTCCAAGTTATGATCTTTTGCGGTATTTTCTGTAATTAATTTTTGTTTGGTTTCAAAGTATTCATCCAGCTCGGGTTGTTTATTCGGTCCGTCAATAATTCTGAAGATTCCTCCTCCGTGATTATTTAAAATCACTATTCTTAAATTGGAAGGAAGGTAATTATTCCATAAGGCATTTCTGTCGTAGAAGAAAGCCATATCTCCGGTGAGCACTGTTACTGTTTTTTCAGTGCTTAATGCTGCTCCCACCGCAGTGCTTATCACTCCATCTATTCCTGAGGTTCCGCGATTGGCAAATACTTCCAGGTTTTTTTTGTCTGAGGAAATATAGTTAGCATAGCGTACAGGCATACTGTTGGCCAGGTGCAAAGCTGAATTTTGCGGAAGAGATTCTAAAACCTGATGCGTTGCATGGAATTCTGTAAAGGTCTTTTCTTTGCTGAGAAAATTCTGCAGGCTGCTTCTGGCTTTTTGTTCTTCCTGTTGCCATTGTTCAAAATATTTTTCATTTGAGACAAACACTCCCTTATCCATCAGGTTTTTTATAAAATACTCTGCTGTGACAGGAATATGTTTTGTAAGGGATTTAAAAGTATCGGCTACATAACCTCCGGGTTGAATGTGCCAATGACTTTTCGGTTTATATTTTCTTAAAAATAATTTCAGGTTTTTGGAGATGACAGATTTCCCAAATGTGATAAGCAGATCCGGTCGCAGTTGTTCTTTTAATGACTCATCTTTCCCTGAAAGAATCATATCATGATGCTGTATGATTTTCTCGCCCCTGAAATTCGAAATGATATCAGATATGACTGGTATTTTATGATTCTTTGTATAGTTGTTTATTCCTGAATTAAAAAGTTCATCATAATCAGATTGCCCGCATACGATTAACTTTTTCCCGGCTTGATTAAATTCTTTATGCAGATTTTCCCAGGCAGGAGCGCCTAAAATTTTTTCTTCACAAAGCCTGTTGATGATTTTTACATTTTTATCAAACTGGATATTATCTGAATAAAGAGGTTCTCTCAATGGAATATTTACATGTACGGGTCCACATGGAAACTCCTGTGTAAGATTGATTGCTTCATTGATAATTCTTACTGTTTCCCATTGAGAATCCGGATGTGTCTGGTCTACAGACAAAACAAAGCTGGCTTTGACATGTCTGCCGTAAATTCCATTCTGACGAATGGTTTGACCGTCCAGCTGGTCTATCCATTCCGGTGGCCTGTCGGCCGTTAAAATCAATAAAGGTATTTGCTGATAATATGCTTCTGCAACAGCAGGAGCATAATTGTAGGCGGCGCTTCCCGATGTGCAAATCAAACCTACTGTTTTTTTTGTCTGTTGTGAAATGCCAATGGCTATAAAAGCAGCAGAACGTTCATCGCTGATAGTTCTTGTATTTATCTCAGGGTGTCTTACAAAAGCCAGCGTCAAAGGCGCACACCTTGAACCAGGAGAAAGAACAATGTCTTTAATGTTCTTCTGTGCACAAATTTCAGCGATGTTAAAAATTGATTGCAATTTTTATAATGTTGAATTGGTTTTGCCCAATTGGGATGTTTTAATAATTGAAGTTAATATTCTAATAATTTCTTCAATTTCACTCAAAAAACCTGAGTAATTATATTTTACTATTTGACTTTTTTCTAAAAGTCTAAGCCAATATTTAGTTTCTCTTGCTTCTTTAGAAGCTATTGCCATTTTTGCAATAAAATCTTTTTTAGTTTGTCCTGCATTCGCCTCTTCTACATTTGCCCCAATGCTTGTTGCGGATTTTAAAAGTTGTTTGGATATTACATACTCATTTTGTTTTACCAAAACTTTATACAACTCTATTGTTTTTAGAGAAAAATTAAAAGTTTTGGCAATAATTATATTTTCTTTTTTCATAGCTGGTTAGATTAAAAATTATTCAAAATTAAGCATTCAAAATTCACCATTTAACACATTGCCGATCGTCTTCATTTTGAGTTCTGTTTCCAAAAACTCTTTCTCGGCAATAGATTCTGAAGTAATACCAGCACCGCTGTATACTATGGCTTTTTGATTTCCCAGCTCCGCACATCTTATATTTACAAATACACAGGTATTGTTTTTAATATTTACCGGACCTAAAAATCCTGAATAAAACTTTCTGTCTATATTTTCATTTTCAGTTATGAATTTCAGAGCAGGTTCTTTCGGCATCCCGCAAACCGCAGAGGTAGGATGGAGGAGGTCAAGCATTACAGTTCCTAATTCAGGATATTTCACCTCATTCATATCGATGGCAAAATCGGTTTTAAGGTGTATGAGGTTTCCGGCCTGAACTGTCCTCGGACCTTCTTCATCAAACTCTCTTACCCTGATCGTTTTGAAACAATTGATAATATACCTGCTCACGAAAGCCTGCTCTTCTATTTCTTTCTGTGTCCACACCGCTTTAGATAATCCTTCCTGTTCATTGTATGCCTGTGTGCCTGCGAGCGCTATAGTCCGGAATATATTTTTATCATCCACGCTTACCAGTAATTCCGGGCTGGCTCCGACCCATGCGCCCATTCCGGGAATATTTACAAGCGATACAAAAGAAGCAGGATATTTATTTGTCAGCCGCTTAAAAATATCTACAGGATGAAGTGATGAACCAAGGCTTACTGATTTTTTGCGTGCAAGCACTACTTTTTTAAATTCACCTTTGTTTATTCTTTCTATAGCTAATTCAACTTTTTGAATATAGTCTTCTTTTGAACCGGGTGAGATATTTATATCTGGAAGAAGAGAATTATTCCACTCGTATTTGCCTATAGAAAATTTTAATATTTCATTTATTGTCGCCCTTGATTTTTCTTCTTTTTCAACCTGAGGATCTATGTCGAATTTTTTGGAATTCAATTGAAAGAAAAGACTCGCTTTGATGAATATAGATTTTTTATTCTCATTATTCATAAAAGGGCTGAATACAAATCCCGGATCTGATTCATGAATATTTACTTTGCCTGTTCTGGCCTGAGCGGTAAGATCTGCCGCATAAAATATTTCATCATGTTTTGGTAATTTCCAAAAGGCAGATGGATAATTCAGAAAGGCTGAGGTATTAAAAAAATATCTGAGTATCTCTTCATCGCTGAATGAAGAGACAGATTTAGAAATATCCGTAAAAATTTTTTCCATGTAAGCTTTAAACTATCTCTCCTTATCAAGTACAGCCATAGTTAAACGGCTCACACATACCAATTGATTGTTCTCATTAGTAATTTTAATATCCCATATGTGAGTCTTTTTCCCAAAATGTATCAGAGTAGCTTTTCCATACACATATCCTTCCTTCACGCTTTTCACATGATTGGCATTTATTTCCAGGCCTACACACATCTGTTTGCTCCGGTCAATACAATATCCTGATGCTATACTGCCTAATGTTTCTGCAAATACCACAGAGGCTCCACCATGAAGCAATCCATAAGGTTGTCTGGTGCGATCATCTACCGGCATTTTACCACTTATGTAGTCGCATCCTATTTCTGTAATTACTATCCCAAGATGCGAAACAAGCGTATTATCGCCCATTTTATTTACATCTTCCAGCTTTAAGTCCGATTTTATCATTATCTTCGCTTTGATATCGCAAAATAGAGAAAATTGGGGAAAAAAATTTATCTAATACGGCACGGCCAGACAGATTATAATTTTCAGGGAATTGTGCAGGGAAGCGGAGTAGACACCTCTCTAAATGACACCGGGAGGAAACAGGCCGAGGCTTTTTATCAAAAATACCAGGATGTACCGTTTAAAAAAATTTACACTTCTGTGCTGAAGAGAAGCATAGAAAGTGTACAGAAATTTATTGACAAAGGAATTCCCTGGGAAAAATATCCGGGCCTGAATGAGATAAGCTGGGGAAAAAAAGACGGGAAAATAATTAATAGCGAGGACGATACCTATTACCGGCAGGTGTTGGCTGAATGGAAAAAAGGAAATGTCGAAGTAAAGCCGGAGGGAGGAGAAAGTCCGGCTGAAGTAGAAAGAAGAATATCTGAAGTAATCAAAATTATTGTTTCCCGCCCTGAGGAAGATACCGTGTTGATTTGTATGCATGGCAGGGCCATGCGAATATTGCTGGCCTCTGTACTTCACAAAAACCTGAGTTGTATGGAAGATTTTCAGCATCAAAACCTTTGTCTTTATATCATCAATTATTCTGAGGGTAATTTTTACCTGGAAAGAAATAATGACACGGAACATTTGGGAAAAAGCCTTTGTTAGCCCCTAATAGTACTTTTAGTACTTTTTTTATTTATAAGCCACTATTTCGTATATTTGCAAATCCATAAAATATCCATATGAGTTCGAGTGTAAAATTTATCGATTCAACCAAATCTCAATTTTTTTCTACAGTAAAACAAAGGGTTGATGCTTATTTTAAGGAAAGAAATCTTTCTAAAAATGCCGATGGCCTCATGTATTTTAAAACGGTATTTTATTTAGGTGGTCTGATCCTGTTCTACTCCCTTATCATGTTTGGGGAATTCACTCTGGGTACAAAGCTTTTATTTGCAATAGGCCTGGGGACATTTGCCGCTTTTATCGGTTTTAATATTTGTCATGATGCAATACATGGTTCATATTCTTCCAACGATAATGTGAACAGAACCTTAGGTTTTCTCTTTAATATCATTGGAGCCAACTCATATGTATGGAGTATTACCCATAATGTCGTTCATCATATGTATACCAATATACCCGGACATGATGAAGATATTGAGGTTGCTCCAGGCTTACTCAGGCTTTCCCCGGAAGATGAAGTGAAAAAGATACAGAAGTATCAGCATTTTTATGCTTTCTTTCTTTATAGTTTAGCCAGCCTTTCCTGGGTTTTCAGAAAAGATTATTTGAAATTCTTTAAGAAAAGAATCGGAGGGTACTCCAATGAAAATCCTCCTAAAATAGAGGTCTTTAATTTATTCTTTTTTAAAGGGGTACATTATATACTTTTCATTATTCTTCCGGCAATAGTGCTTGGATTAACATGGTGGCAGTTCATCATCGGATTTGTAGCGATGCACCTTGCAGAAGGATTAGTACTAGGATTGGTTTTTCAATTGGCTCACGTAGTAGAAGGAACCGATTTTCCATATGTAAATGAAGAGGGTAATATCGAAGAGGCCTGGGCAATACATCAGATGAGAACTACCGCTAATTTTGCCAGCAAAAGTTTTATGGCTACATTTTTATGTGGCGGATTGAATATGCAGGTTGAGCACCATTTGTTTCCTAAAATCTGTCATACACATTATCCTAAAATTTCACACATTGTAAGAGAGACAGCGAGGGAATTTAATGTTCCGTATATCGAAAATAAAACATTTTTCGGAGCTTTGAAGTCTCACTATAAAATGCTGAAGAAGTTTGGAATAGAAGAACAAAGGCTTATTGCTACCAGGGGCAAGCAGGCAAAGGTTAAAGCAGCGGCTTAAGATCCAGGATATATAATCACAGGTAAGGCTAAGGCGTAAAGCTTTTAGCCTTTTCATTTTAGGCGCAATCTTCTTAGAAAATTCCTCAATTTTGCAGTATTATTTCTTGAATTATGAAAGAATATACCCTATTTTTGGGCCTGCAAATTCTAAAAAAACAATAAATGGCCGAAGTAATAAAAATGCCTAAGATGAGCGATACAATGACGGAAGGTGTCATTGCATCATGGCATAAAAAAGTAGGAGATAAAGTTAAGTCCGGTGACGTATTGGCGGAAGTGGAAACAGACAAGGCCACCATGGAGTTGGAGTCTTATAACGACGGAACACTTTTATACATCGGTGTGAAAGAAAAGCAATCAGTTCCGGTGGATGGTGTATTGGCGATTATCGGAAAAGAAGGCGAAAATATCGAGTCATTATTGAAAGATGTACAGAATCCCGGATCAAACGGTGGTTCTAAAACAAATGAAGAGAGCAAGCCTGCTCAGACCAAAGAAGCTGTCGCTGAATCAAATAATCCTCCTGCTGACACTTCTAATATCAACGCAGAAGTAATAAGAATGCCAAAGATGAGCGATACGATGACCGAAGGAACTATCGTAGCATGGCATAAAAAAGTAGGAGATAAAGTGAAGTCTGGTGATTTATTGGCTGAAGTTGCCACAGATAAGGCAACGATGGAGCTGGAGTCTTATAACGACGGAACATTGTTATATATTGGCCCTAAAGATGGTGAAGCGGTAGCAGTAGATGGAATCCTTGCGATCATCGGTGAGGCAGGTGTGAATTATAAACCTTTGCTAAGTCAGGGCTCCAAGTCTTCTGCACAAAGCGGAGGCAAGACCGAAGAGAAAAAAGAAAATATCATTCAGGCTGAGAATAAAAGCAAGCCTGTTTCTCACGATAGCGGCGACGGAAGAGTTAAAGCATCTCCTCTTGCAAAGAAATTAGCTAAAGACAAAGGGATAGATTTAAAGCAGGTGCAAGGTTCAGGAGATTATGGAAGAATTATCAAGAAAGATGTTGAAGAATTTAAGCCGGGTGTTTCCCAGGCTGGAAAGTCAGAGCAAAAAATTGCTCTTCCTACTGTAGTCGGACAGGAGAGCTTCGAAGAAGTTTCTGTTTCTCAGATGAGAAAAACCATAGCGAAGCGACTTGCTGAAAGTAAATTCACGGCTCCTCATTTTTATCTCACCATGGAGATAAATATGGATAAAGCAATGGAAGCAAGAAACAGCATGAACGAAGTTGCTCCTGTGAAAATTTCTTTCAACGATATCGTGATAAAAGCAGTAGCTGCAGCGTTGAGAAAAAATCCTAAAGTAAATTCTTCATGGCTCGGAGATAAGATAAGATACAATCATCATATTCATATTGGAGTGGCTGTGGCAGTAGAAGAAGGCTTGCTGGTTCCGGTAGTGAGATTTGCAGATACTAAAACACTTTCTCATATAGCAGCCGAAGTTAAAGAACTCGGAGCTAAAGCCAAGAACAAACAATTACAGCCTTCTGATTGGGCAGGAAATACGTTCACTATTTCCAATCTTGGAATGTTTGGGATAGAAGAGTTCACCGCTATCATTAATCCTCCTGATGCCTGCATACTTGCAGTAGGGGGGATCAAGCAAACACCTGTAGTGAAAGATGGTCAGATCAAAATCGGCAACGTAATGAAAGTTACTTTGTCATGCGATCACAGAGTAGTAGATGGTGCAGTGGGTTCTGCATTCCTGCAAACACTTAAAAGCTACCTGGAAGATCCTATCAGAATCCTGGTATAACCAACTTCAAAAATCAGGCCTCTTCACAACATGGAGAGGCTTTTTGTTTTTAGAGGTATTGTTTGATTGCTTAATTGTTAATTTTTGCAATTAAACAATTTAACAATTCAATAATTATGTTAAGATAAATTTATCAGTACTTACAATTATGATTAAAATAAAATCAACAACTGTTCTGGCTATACTTCACAATGGCGAAATGGCTATTGGTGCAGACGGACAAGCTACGATGGGTAATACAGTGGCAAAGAGTAATGTAAAAAAAATACGAAAGCTGGCAGATGGGCGTGTGGTGGCCGGATTTGCAGGCAGTACAGCCGATGCATTTACGCTGCTTGAAAGATTCGAGGAAAAGCTCAGTGCTTATGGAAATAATATGAAGCGTGCAGCTATTGAATTGGCAAAAGACTGGCGCACGGACAGATACCTGAGAAGACTTGAGTCAATGATAATCGCCGCTTCCAAAGACGAGTTGCTGGTAATTTCAGGTACAGGAGATGTATTGGAACCAGATAACCAGATTGCAGCGATCGGTTCGGGAAGTATGTTTGCTCAGGCCTCTGCTATTGCTTTAAAAAAACACGCACCACATTTATCTGCTGAGCAGATGGTGAAAGAAAGCCTTCACATTGCTGCAGATATCTGTATATATACCAACCACAATATTATTCTGGAAACTATAAAGTAATAAGTAATGAGTGCTGAGATATGAGGGCAGAGTATTCATTATTCTCACAACTCAGCACTGAATACTCAGCACTAATAATTATGTCGATTAAATATACCATCTACCACAATCCCCGTTGCCGCAAAAGCAGAGAAACTCTGGAGCTTTTACAGCACAACTGTAAGGAAGTTCAGATAATTGATTATTTAAAAACTCCTCCTTCTGAAAAAGAATTAAAAAGTATTCTCAGCAAGCTTCAATTATCAGCTGAAGAGCTGGTGAGAAAAGGGGAGGCGGTCTATAAAGAAAAGTATCTGGATAAAAAAATGACTGAAGACCAATGGATACAGGCAATGGTTAAAAACCCGATATTAATTGAAAGACCCATCGTTCTTGCAGGAAATAAGGCAATCATAGGCAGGCCTCCGGAAAATGTGCTTACATTGGTTTAATCCATCTTCATATTTTGATTTCCCT
>JAIERY010000257.1 GCA_019746425.1 Cytophagaceae bacterium | reverse complement strand
CATCAAAGAAGAAAAAAAGACATTGAATTAAATTTATTTAAATCAAGTGGTTAAATGTGTTAAAGTAGAATTAATAAAGAGGAAATAAAACAGCTTAATCAATTGCTGGATAAGTTAAGAGGATAAAAAAACCAATACCCCACAGGATATTGGTTTCAAAAGCTTATAATCATCAATTAAAATTAAAAAGAAAGTCTTCTTTTCGGATCATCTTCCCTTATCATCAAAGATGCATGCACTTTTTCCGCAATCCATTTGGCTTTTCTGACGGCCACTCTCCTTGTATCAGCAATAAGTGTAGTTTTGCTTTCTTCCATTGAATCATTCCGGCAGTTTTCAACTATAATTTTATCCTGTGCGGCTCCGGGCCGGTTCACACAAAAGCTTTCAGAATCACTGATATTACCCATATGCGAATGAATAAATAATTTCAGTTTTTCATTTTTAGCTAAGTTTCTCGATCTGATCAATGCGTCTGTTCTGTTGGAAGAAGTGAAATGCACCAAAGCGGCATCTTCCGAGATCAAAGCCCAGCCTTTTGGGTGGGGAACCAAATGAACTCCGGGATTTTTTCTTCCCGACGTCTCATTGGCCAAATAACACATCCATAGTTTAGCATTTGAAAAAGCGATTACTTCTGCCATCCCTTCTTCATACCCGTTTGCCACTAATAAATTCGCAATTTCAATAGCCTTGTTTTTAATTTCCTGCTTTAATACTCTGAAAGAAGCAGGATAAGTCTGACTGGTGAAAGGCATATTTGATTTTGTCTAAAACAGGCCATTAGGGCCTTTTATAGAAAACACATTAAATATGAAGATGTTTATAAAAAATATAACTTTTCTAAAAGCTTATTTAGAAGGAAATTGGTGATTCAGCGTAAAAAAGTAAGGTTTTTTTCAGCTGAACAAGGGGAATTATACGTTATTTATAAAGCTAATGATTTGGAACCTAGCTAAATTAGGAATAATTTTATAAGGATTGTCTTATAATCAGGCAAGCCCAAAAAATATTTAAAAGAGGTTACCATTAACTTAAAAACAGTATTTACTACATGAAGGACAGTGAGATCATAGAACGAATAAAAAGAGGGGATGAAAGCGCCTTGGACTTTCTTTACAAAAAGAACTACCGTATGATGGTCAAAATGATCATGAAAAACAACGGTAGTGAAGAAGAAGCTAAAGATGTCTATCAGGAAGCCTTGATTGTGGTATGGCAAAAAGTTTTATCAGAGGATTTCACTTTGACTTCCAAGCTCAGTACTTTTCTTTACAGCATTTGCCAGAATCTATGGCGTAAAGAACTGGAAAGAAAAAGCAGGTTGAGCAATGAAGAATCGGACGAAAGTGAAATATTTGACATTGATAAGAAAGAGAGGATAGAAATAATTAATCAGTGTATCAGTGATCTGGGAGAAACGTGCAGAAAGATTTTAACATATTATTATTTCGATAAACTTTCTATGAATGATATAGCGGAAAAACTCGGATTTGCGAATGCAGATACCGCTAAAACAAAAAAATACAAGTGTAAAAAAGAGTTAGATAAAAAAATTAAAAGCTTGTATACCGCAAGCGACTTTTTAGATTGATATGGATAAAAACTTTTATAATCCGGAAAACATTGAAGCTTACTTAGAGAATAAGCTATCAGCTTCTCAGCAGGCTTATTTTGAAGGCGAGATTGCAAAAGATCCTCTTCTTCAAAACGAGCTGCATCTTCAGAGAGACATTATTGATTCTCTGAAAGAATACAGAAAGACCCAGCTGAAAAACAGATTGAATGGTATTGAGGTAAGCACAGCACCATCTTATATAGGAATGAAAATAGCTGCTTCTGTGATGGTATCCGGATTAATTGGATTAGGAGTTTATTCTTATTTTAATAATTCAGACGGCACAGTTAAATCAGAAGAAAATCAATCAGTCGTAATCAATGCACCGGAAAACATTATCAATGAGTCTTCCGGAACCAAAAATGAAATAAATAAAGAAAATACTACGACGAATACACAGACAGTTATTGAGCATGAAACGTCAAGGAGAATAAACAACTACTCTGAAAGGACTCAAAATACAGAGACGGTTACCGAAATAGTTTCGCCTGTAATTATTGAAAATATGGAAGGAGATCCGGTCATTAAAGACGACAACGGAAATATCCCTGATGGAAAAATTGCACAGAATACGGAAAATAAAACTGCTGGCATCAGCGTAGAAATTAACCGTAAAAGCGATAAGAAGTTCCACTATCAGTATTTTGATAATAAGCTATTCTTATATGGAGATTTCAATGCAAAAACATATGAAATCATAGAACTTCACCCTTCTATAGGAGGCAAACAGGTTTATCTGTTTTATGACAACAATTACTATAACCTGGATGCTAATCAATTAGAAGCCACTGAACTTCACAAGATCACAGATAAAAAGCTTATAGAGGATTTAAACAAGCTTAATAAGTAATTCCTTATAATATCACTCATTTACTTCCATGGGAAATCTAAATAAATGATTAAATTTGCCCGAAATGGTATTAAATGAGTGATTCCTTAAAACCCTCTCTCAGAAAAAAGAAGCTAGGCAGTTATCCTTATTTTACAGTAATGCTCAGCATTACATTGGCTCTGTTTGTAATAGGGTTATTTTCTCTCATTTTCATTCACGCTCAGAAACTCTCCCAAATAGCGCAGGAGAATATTGAAGTGAATGTGATCCTGGATAAAACCATTCAGGAGAATCAAAGGAAATCCATTGAAAAAATACTTTTAGCTCAACCTTATATTTTAAAACTCAACAATACCCCCCAGGTAAAATATATCAATGCAGAAGAAGCAAAGAAAATATTCATTAAAAACCATGGTGATGATTTTACAAGAGTGTTACAGGACAATCCTATTCACGCTTTTTTTATATTAAGAATTCAGCACCAATATTCCGACTCCTCTTCTTTGTCTAATATCGCTGCGCAGATTGAAAAACTGGATGGAATAAAAGAAGTCTACTATTGGGAAGATCTTATTACCAAGGTCAATAAAAATATAAAAATCATCAGTATTGCTTTAGGAAGCTTTGCAATCATACTCCTGGTCGCTTCTGTTCTGCTCATCAACAATACTATAAAGCTTGCCTTATATTCACAAAGATTTTTAATACGCAGCATGCAGCTGGTAGGCGCTACCAAAGGATTTATTCAGAAGCCGTTTATAGTGCGCGCATGCCTGCAGGGATTAATGAGCGGCGCCTTTGCAGGTGCTCTTTTATTCGGATTACTTAATTTTGCATACAGAGAAATCATTTATCTTGCGGATCTGAATGAATTTGAAAGCTCTATTATAGCATTATGTATATTACCTGTAGCAGGCGCTATCATCGGACTTTTAAGCTCTTTAAGGGCAGTTACAAAATATTTAAATATGTCATTAGACGAACTTTATTAATTTATGGATAAGAACAAACTAGTATTTGAAAAAATGAATTACATCCTCATGCTTGTGGGGATAGCAATCATTCTGCTTGGATTTTATTTTATGTCTGCAGACAAGGAACCTTATGGCTGGGGCACCTTAGGAAAAACAGTAGGACCGGTTACTGTGTTATTAGGTTTTATAGTAGAGTTTTTTGCAATCTTTTATAAGTCTAAAAGAAAAGAATGAATCTCATCGAGGCAATCATATTGGCAATAGTTGAAGGTCTGACTGAGTTTCTTCCTGTATCTTCAACAGGTCATATGATTTTAGTCGCCGGATTAATGTCCATACAAAAGGACAGCTTTGTAAAATCCTTTGAGATTGTAGTTCAGTTTGCCGCCATATTATCTGTATTGGTAGTTTACTATAAAAGATTTTTGGTCAGCCTGGAAATTTATTTTAAACTTTTCGTAGCCTTCCTTCCTTTTGGCACCATTGCATTTTTCACAAAAGATTACATTAAAGAATTTTTATTCAATCCCGCCTTTGTAAGCTTTGCCCTTATTGCGGGGGGAGTAGTATTGATATTGCTGGACAAATGGTCTGAAAAGAAAGAAACACAATACGAAAAAGTGGAAGACATCTCTTATAAAAAAAGTTTTCTTATAGGTCTTACTCAATGCTTTGCTTTATTCCCCGGAGTTTCCCGTGCAGCAGCAACCATTTTCGGTGGACTATTCGCCGGATTTAACCGCAAGCAGGCAGCTGAATATTCTTTCCTGCTGGCAGTTCCTACCATGTTTGCTGCAACAGGAGCTGAACTTTTAGAAAGCGGAAGCTCCTTTACCAAAGATGAATATATCATCATGGGTGTGGGCGGTCTCGTTGCATTTATATTCGCACTCCTGGCAATCAAAACATTCATATCATTTGTAACAAGATTCGGCTTTGTACTTTTTGGCTACTACCGGATTGTTGCAGGGGTAATCTTTTTACTTGTAGCATGGTATACAGGAATGGAACTTAGTGCTCATTAATTTTTATCTGTCCTGGCTTTAATAAAAATCATGTCGCTCACAAAACCTGAATTTAACTTTGAAGAAGGAGAAGTCCTGTTAATCGACAAGCCTTACGAATGGTCATCATTTGATGTAGTAAAAAAAATCAGAAACGCTATCGGGTTTATAAAAATAGGCCATGCCGGCACGCTCGACCCATTGGCAACCGGGCTGCTGATATTATGCACAGGCAAAATGACAAAGCGGATCAATGAGTTTCAGGACATGGAAAAAGAATATGAGGGAGAACTGATTATAGGTAAAACAACACCTTCATTTGATCTTGAAACAGAAATTATCAATGAAAAAGATATTACAAAAATAAGCGAAGAAGATATCAAAGCCACTGTATCAAAATTTATCGGAAAGATTATGCAGGTGCCTCCTGTTTATTCAGCAGTAAAATTAGGTGGCAAAAGAATGTATAAGAGAGCCAGACGAGGAGAAGATATAAAGCTGGAAGCCAAAGAAATTCATATTAAAGATTTTATTATTACTTCTATAGAACTTCCAGCGGTAAGATTCAGAGTTGTATGTTCCAAAGGCACATACATCAGAAGTCTTGTAAGAGACTTCGGTGAAGCCTTACAGGTAGGCGCTTATATGTCTTCCTTAAAAAGAACACGAATAGGTCATTTTCATATCAATGACTCTGACTCAATCGAAGGCATGATCCAAAAAATAATTGCCGGCAAATGAAAACCTGGAAAGGAATAGAATTATTCAAACCATTAAGAAATGCTGTAGTAACCAGCGGTATATTTGATGGTGTCCACAAAGGGCATCAGAAAATATTAACAAGCCTGGTAGAATCTGCAAAAGATATAAATGGTGAAAGTGTTGTGCTTACATTCTGGCCTCACCCGAGAAAAGTTTTAAATCCATCCTCTTCTATAGAAATTCTTACGACTCTCGAAGAAAAAAGTAATCTGATTGCAAGCTTAAACGTAGATCATCTCATCATTATAGCATTTACTAAAGAATTTTCAGCCTTATCTTCCTATGATTTCTTAAAAAAAATTCTGGAACAAAAAATCGGAACAAAGAAACTCCTTATCGGCTATGATCATAAGTTTGGTAAAAACAGAGAAGGGAGCTTCGAATACATACAAAAAAACGCTTTTGAATTTGGTTTTGAAGTTGATGAAATTCCAAGACAGGATGTACATGAAATTGCAGTAAGTTCTACAACCATCAGGAACGCTTTGAAAGAAGGCAATATACAAAAGGCCACTGAGTATCTGGGAAGAAATTATTCTTTTACAGGAAAGGTTGTGAAAGGAAAACAGTTAGGAACGCAACTGGGATTT
Source organism: Cytophagaceae bacterium (assembly GCA_019746425.1). Taxonomy (GTDB): domain Bacteria; phylum Bacteroidota; class Bacteroidia; order Cytophagales; family Cytophagaceae; genus JAIERY01. The sequence continues at coordinate 12,306 of JAIERY010000257.1, read as the reverse complement.
CCCACCGCTAACCTGCAATTAGAAGACAATAAAAAACTAATTCCAAAAGATGGCATTTATGCTGTAAGGACTGTATTTGAAAGTCAGACTTATAATGGAATGATGAGCATCGGATTCAATCCAACCGTCGGAGGAAATGCAAGAACCATTGAAGTAAATATTTTTGATTTTGATAAATTTATCTATGAAAAAAATCTGGAAGTACATTTGGTTGAATACCTCCGTGAAGAAAAAAAATTCCAGAGTTTGAATGAATTGATCTATCAGATAAAAGAAGACAAAAAAAAATCTTTGAAAATTCTAACATGAAATTTTTCAATATCCCTCTCCTATACTATCGCTAAAACCCGCTCCAATCAAGGAATTCGCACTATACTTCATGAATTGCAAAAATGTTTTATGAAGCGTAAGAAAAAGCTGAAATAATTCATATTGCCCAGTAAATCAAAATTTTATTATTTCGGCAAAGGATTTTTTATTAACCTTCATGAGCTTTACTCAGTTAATATTATTAGAAGTAAATAGGGCATGATTATGGAAGAGAGAGGAGAAAGAGATTTACCAGGATTAGAATGTTGTATTTTTAAAGATCTGGACACAAAGTCTCTGAATGTACTGAACAAAGCCCGAGAAATCGCTACCCTTAAGAAAGGGGATTATGTGTATAGAGAAGGAAATCTACCTACTGGAGTATACTGCGTACATGAAGGACACATAAAAGCATTTAAAGTTGGCTCTGACGGGAAAGAACAAATTATCTATTTAGCAAAACCGGGAGACTTAATAGGATGGCAACAACTCACCTGCGATGATCCTTATTCAACTTCTGCGGTAGCACTTGAAAAAGCAGTAGTTTCACACATTCCGAGAGAAATATTTGTGGAAATTGTAAGAAACTCTACGTTGTCTCTTGCTCTAACTAAATATATCTGTGAAGATGTGATTATGCTTGAATCTAAAGTATTAGAGCTTTCACAAAAATCCGTAAGAGAAAGATTAGCCACTAATATCATCATGCTGCATCAGAAATTTGGTATAAAGCATGGCAATAAAATAGTAATAGGCGTTCCTCTAACACGTGAAGACCTTGCAAACTTAATCGGAACAAACACAGAAACCGTGATAAAATTATTATCTGAGTTCAGAAGAGAAGGACATATAGAATTTATTGAGAAAAAAATATTTATTCTCAACTTAAATGCCTTGAAAAAATTCTCTGACTTTTACGGTTAGTATTATATTTATATCAATCATTCACAATACCAAATCTTCGGATTTATCATTAATCCACTTTAATGAAAGAACATTTTAATGTATTGATTATTGATGACGATGAAATTCACACTTTTATTGTTTCGCGCTTAATCCGGAAAATAAACCCTGTTGTTAAAATAGAAACATTAAAAAATGGCAAAGAAGGATTAGAACATATTAAAACCTCCCTTACCCGGAACACGCCTCTTCCCTCTGCCATTATCGTAGATATTAATATGCCTGTAATGAATGGTATTGAATTCCTGGAAGAACTAAAAACTCTGGACATTAATTTGGCCGCCCTTCCCATAATATTTCTTTCAAATGAAATCCACCCCAGAGATTATGAAAAGCTGAAACAGTTGGGAGCAGATAACATTTCCATCAAACCTCTGACCTATGAAAAATTATCCAATATTTTAGCGTAAATCTCAACGGAAAGAATTAATATTAGAATAACAGGGCTAAACATTAATTTTTTTCATCTGTTATTTTATTTCATGAAGTCTTATATCCAATTCCTTTTTATCATTACTTTTTCTCTTTTCAGTAGTTGCGGTGGCAGCAATGAAAAATTAAATATCTTCAGTCTCGAAGATGACCTTAAGCTTGGCGCACAGATGAACGAGTTTATCCTGTCTGATTCTTCCGGCCTTGAAATACTGGATTCAGTCAAATATTCATTTGCTTATTCAAAAATCAATCATATAAAAGATTACATTCTCAGTTCAGAAAATATAAAACACAAGAATGAATTTGTCTGGGAGGTCAGGATTATAAAAAATGACTCTGTATTAAATGCCTTTGCCACCCCCGGATGATACATTTACATATTTACTGGTTTGATAAAATACCTTGACCACGAAGATGAACTTGCGGGTGTATTATCGCATGAAATTGCTCACGCCGACCGGAGGCATTCCACTCACATGCTGACTAAAGCATATGGCATCAACTTATTATTGAATGTTATTCTTGGAAATGATAATGAACAGGTGAGCAATATTACTCAAAGCCTCATATCGCTGAAGTTCAGCAGGGATGCTGAGCATGATGCCGACAAACATTCGGTGATCTATCTCTGTCAGGATAATGTCATTTATCAGGCTGATGGCGCTGCAAGATTTTTCGAGAAAATGTTACAGGAAGAAAAAAGAGGTTATATGCCTGAATTTTTAAGCACGCATCCAAGTTCACCAAACCGCATAAAACACATTGAGAATACACTTATGGAATTGAAATGCTCTGGCAATAGCCATTCTGATTCCGACTATATAAAATTAAAAAATACTCTTCCCTGATTATTTTATTTCCAGGTGCATATACACCGGAAAATGATCGCTGTATCCGCCATAATATTTTGACCCTACAAAACTTCTGTAAGGACCATTATTATTGTTTTCTTTATAATGCATCCATAAGGGAGCATAAATATCCGCAGAATGGTCAATATACCTGTGAGACTTTCCTTCAAATAATGCCTCCGAGATCATAATCTGATCTATTAAATTCCAATGAGATTTATATTTAATAGTTCCTCTCCCCTTTTCTTGCTGAGAAAGAAATAAATTTATAAGACATCCATTATGACAGTTATCTTCGCTGCCAGCCTTTAAAACTTCAGAGATACTTTTATTATGAGGCTCATCATTGAAATCTCCCATTACAATTATTTTATCAGTAGCAGAAAATTTAAATATAGAATCGACCGTTTTTCTCAGCGCCTTCGCTGCATAGATTCGCTTGATCTCCGATTTTGCCTGTCCGCTCAATCTTGATGGCCAATGATTCACAAGAATAAATATGGTATCCTTGTCAAGGGTACCTTGCACCAGGAGTATATCGCGTGTATTTATTTTTTTATCTTCAGAAATCTGTACCGGGACTGTTGATTTATTTATCAATGTAAAATTTTTCTTTTTATAAATTAAAGCTACATCGATACCTCTTCTGTCTTTAGAGTCAAAATGCACTATTTCATAACCTCTATTTTTCAGAAGAGGGTTTTTCAATAATTCTCTTAATACATTTTCATTTTCAACTTCGCACAGCCCCAGGATCTCGGGGCCATCCTTATCTCCCAATTCAGCAATTACTTTACTGATATTATTAAGCTTCTGAGCATACCGGTAAGAATTCCATTTCTTGGCTGAACAGGGCAGGAACTCTGCATCGTTAATGAGCGGATCATCAATTGTATCAAATAAATTCTCTGTATTGTAAAAGGCAATCGTTATGACTGGCTTCTCTTCTTTCATATTGAGAAGGAAAATTGCTCCACCCATAACTGAAAAGATTAAAAAATATTTAAGTAATTTCATTGTGCCTTTTAAATACTAAAACGTCAAATTATTTTTTAAATTTGATCCGAATTTACTCAGAACTCATGAAAAAGTCAGAAATAAGATTTTCAGTAGAATTAGACACTAACAACATTCCAGATAAAATTCTCTGGGAAGCCACAGATAATCCAACAGGAAAACCTGAAGAAACCAAGGCCATAGCGCTTTCTGTATGGGATCCTTACCAGGAAAACACTCTTAGAATAGATCTTTGGACAAAAGATATGACTGTAGATAAAATGAAGCAATTTTGCATTGAATCTATCACAGGCATGGCAGATATGATTAAAAATGCTACAGGGGATGAAAAAATGCATCAGGAAATGAAAGAATTATGCAGAAAACTTGTGGAGCACGTAAATCAGGAAAATGCGGGACAAAAATAAGAAGGGCTGAATAAACAGCCCTTCTTCGGAACAAACATTAACTAACCACTTATAACTAATAAGTATTATAAAATAAATAACGGTGTCCCTTATTAACCCTCACCTTTACTTTTTGTTCGCCTGAATCTATCTTTTATTTACAGAAGTCCTTGATTTGTCGGTTTTTAGCTCAATCCAGGCCTTTTTAACTTAATCATTCCCGCCTTCTCTTCTGTAAAATTCATCCTTACCGGATTTCATTTTTATTTCACTTTCTGTTCCGCAAACCCTTGCTGGAGTAATTTCCCCGGGACTGCCGGTATATCCTGCATATAAATTTGACATTTCCGGCCTTACCAATGCTACCGAAGCGCATTCATTGCTTTTTTCTGTTTTCTTTTCCTTTTCAGGTTTCTGACTAAAAGAATCAAATGCCATAAGTAAGGAAAATATACACATCACATAATATTTCATCCACTTCATATAATTACAAATTGGTACTAAAAAAATTAACAGAGTACAAAAAGATAATGTTCTTCAGGGAAATGACAGCCGCAACGGCAAAAAAAATAATGGGAAACAAACTTATATTGCCTCCCACTATTTAAAAGATAAAAATAAAAGAGATTAATTATCCGTTTGAAAGTTCTTTAGCGCGTTTCTCCGCAGCTTTTAATGCTTCGATAATATTTGTACCTACTGCGGTGCTGTCAAATTTATTTAACGCTGCTTCAGTAGTCCCGCCTTTAGAAGCTACCGCTTTAATCATATCATCGATAGACATTTTAGAATTATTCAGAATTTGAAATGCACCAAGCATGGTCTGCTTTACCAGCATGCTTGAAACCGGCTCTTCTATTCCCATTTGCTTACCTGCTTCTATCATGTGTTTCACGAAATAATAAAAATAAGCAGGTCCGCTTCCGCTTAAAGCAGTAACCGCATCAAGCATCTCTTCATTTTTCATCAAAATGCATTTGCCTGTGGTTTCTAAAAGCGTATCTACTATGCTGACATGTTCCATACTGGAATTTTCAGGCGCGGAGAATGCAGTAATTCCAAACCCTAACTGAGCCGGAGTATTAGGCATGGCCCTGAATACACTCTGATGATTTAACGCTGATTGTATATTAGAAATTTTTATTCCTGCCATTATCGAAATAATCAGCTGTTTTTTCGTAAGAACCCTGGAAAGTTCGGGAACAACTGCTTTAAAATCCTGCGGCTTTACAGCAACGATAATAATGTCATAATCAGAAACCTCAGCACTGATCTCTTTATTAAGAATGGCTACTCCTTCCTTCTTTAACTCTTCACGCTTTTCATCATGCTTCTCTACAATAAGAAGATCTTCCATTTTTACAATATTGCTTCTTACAAATGCACGCGCATAAGTAATGCCCATATTGCCACCGCCTATAATTGCTATTTTCATGTAGTTAAAGGTTGTAAGGTTTAAAAGTTAAAAGGTTAAAAAAATTTAATGTATGTAAAAATAATTTAAAACTTTCCAACCTTCAAACTTTCCAACTTTTGAATTTCCTGCAGAGACTCAAAATTTGCTCTTATAATCTGGTCTGCTAATTCATCGGTAATGGCCAGAGAAATAAATAAACTCTCATATTGAGAAGGAGCCAGGTAAATTCCTCTGTTTAGCATGGCATGAAAATACTTTCCAAAGAGATCCGGATTCGAAGTTTTTGCAGTTTCGAAATCTACTACTTCCTGAGAGGTAAAAAATAAAGTAAACATAGAGCCCAGGTGGTTCACTGTATAATTTAATCCGAGCTTGTTTAAATTGGCCTTAATGCCGTTTACTATTTTCGAAGTTGTAGTTTCTAAGGTTTTATACACTCCTGGATTTTCATTCAGATATTTCAACATTGCCAATCCTGCTGACATGGCTGCCGGATTGCCAGATAAAGTCCCTGCCTGATAAACCGGCCCGGCAGGTGAAACAAAATCCATAATTTCTTTTTTTCCACCGTAAGCTCCTACCGGCATACCGCCGCCAATTATTTTCCCAAGTGTAGTAAGGTCTGGTTTTATGTTAAAATATTCCTGCGCTCCCCCTTTCGCCACCCTGAACCCTGTCATTACTTCATCAAAGATCAATACTATATTTTCTTTATCACATATTTTTCTTAATCCTTCCAGGTAACCAGGCCTGGGCAATACACATCCCATATTCCCTACCACAGGCTCAATGATCATAGCGGCAATATTATTCTTATTGGCATCGGCTAATTGCTGAACTGCTTTCAGATCGTTAAAAGGAGCAGTAAGAGTGTCGTTGGCTACGCCCTGTGTTACACCGGGACTATCGGGATGCCCCATCGTGACAGCGCCGCTCCCTGCTGCAATTAAAAAAGAATCTCCATGTCCATGATAACACCCTTCAAATTTTATTATTTTTGATTTACCTGTAAATCCTCTGGCTACGCGTATAGCAGACATAGTTGCTTCTGTCCCTGAATTTACCATTCTCACTTTTTCAATAGAAGGAACCATGGAAATAATAAGCTCCGCCATCTCCACTTCTTTTTTCGTAGGCGCTCCATAAGACAGAGAACCGCCTGCGGCATCTCTTACTGCTTTTTCAATAAGCTCATGCCCGTGACCTAAAATCATAGGCCCCCAGGAGTTGATCAGTTCAATGTATTTATTTTCGTCTTCATCAAAAAGAAAAGCTCCTTTTGCAGATTTAATAAACAAAGGGTTGCCTCCGACTGCTCTGAATGCCCGTACCGGAGAATTTACTCCACCGGGTATGACTTTTTTCGCCCTTTCAAAAAGTGATTTGCTGTTTTCTGTTTTCATAGCAGAAATTATTTTTTTATAGTAGCCTTATTGATGACTAAAAAATCCGGCCTTGCTTATTCTTCAACAGGTGGGGATAATAAATTATTCATTATTCTTAAATTCGAATCGTTAAACTTCACAATAGGAACAAAGCTGTTGCTGTTGCCTGAATTAAAGTTATATCCCTGGAATAAATATCCCGAAGTGAATCCTTCTTTCTGAATCCCACTCACAAAATAATTTCCGTAATTACCAAGCGCTTTCCCAAAATAGCTCATCATCTCATAGCCCTGATAAGCGGAATTCCCGGGCAAGGCATTCGTGCGTGATAAAAATGCCTTTCTGAATTTGTAAATATTGTTGCTGTTATAATCTATATACTCGGGAAAAATAAAATGCACCACTCTGCGTTCAAACTGATCGTAAGTCAATAAAGAAAACTGCAGCCACTCGCCTCCTACCACTAAAGGAATCATGGTCTTACTTACTTCCATTGCGCTGATGATATTCGCAGCCAGGATCTGATCTGTGGAAGAAATAAAAATATGATTCACGGAAATAAGCTTCGTAGAGTCACCTAATATTTCCTGAACTTTTCTCATATTATCTTTATTCACCACCATATGTTGTTTTACTTCAAATCCTTTAGCAGTGATACTGTCTTTATAAATATTTGACAGCAAAGAATCCTTCGCAGTAGGGCTCTGGAAAATAAATACACTCTTCGCCTGCTTGGTTTCCCTGCCTATTTTTTTCTCCTGAGAAAATTTTGTCGCGGCGTAACCCGCACTCTGACCGGCATACGCATTCAGCGATGGCTGAAATAATAAAACGTAAGGATTACCTTCCGCTATAGCGCTGTTACTGGAAAATGGATTTATTGCCAATATCTGATTTTTAACAGCAAAATCATTCATGAGGCTAAAGTTTGCCGGATAGAGCGGCCCCACTATCATATCCATTGATTTTAGCTCCGGCAACTTCATAAGCTCCGGTAGTTTGCTTTCATCTCTTTCGCTGTCATAAACATACAGGTTGATCAACACACCTTTGCTCTTCAAGCTATCAACTGCCATTCTGATTCCTTCATAGAGATCAAAAACATATTGATTCGGTTTTGTAGAAACAATATTTACATCCTTCATCATCATAAAAGGAAGCACCAGGGCAACATTATAGCTGGCTTTCTTTACACTTTCCTTTCCTGCTTTCAGGTATTCTTTTTTATCGAGTTTATATTCCTGCACAAGATATTCCAGCAGCATTTTATATTTTTCATTTGTAGTAAACGAAGAAAGTTTTTTTGCCAGGGCTTTTGCAAGAGCGATATCAGAAGGAAAATCTTTTTGAAGGTTTATTAATGTATCTATAACAGGAAGCTGATCAAAATAAAACAACTTCATTTTTTCAATATCGTCTTTAAGATCTTTTGCTCTGTCCTTCAGATACCCAAGCGCAGGCCTGTATTTTTTCTGTTCAAAAGCAACATTAGCAAGCAGGTAATAAGCATCTTCAGTTTTTTCCCACTGAGGATATTTATTGGTCAGTTGCAGAAGCATTGTGTTTGCATCCTGATACAATCCCCCTTTGAAAGCAGCCAGCGCATAAAAATAATGAGCGTACTGAACATACTTATTACCTTCAAGCTCATTGGTAAGAGGTTTCAATAGCTCCATGGCAACCGTATATCTACCCTGGTTCAGATAATCTTTTCCGCGCTCATATTTTTCTTTATACTCATCCTGCGCAAAAATCAGTGGAGAAATAAAAAAGAAAAAATTAAGTAACAGAATGTAAACGATTTTTTTCTTACTCATTAAATTAAATTTTATGCATTAATTAAAGTCAGATATCCTGTTATTCCCACTCGATAGTTGCAGGAGGTTTCGAGCTGATATCGTACACCACTCTGTTTACCCCTTTCACTTTATTGATTATTTCATTGGAAATATCTGCTAAAAAATCGTAAGGCAGATGAGCCCAGTCCGCGGTCATTCCATCGGTACTGGTTACTGCTCTTAAGGCTACTACATTTTCATAAGTTCTCTCATCTCCCATTACTCCTACAGATTTTATCGGAAGTAAAATCGCTCCTGCCTGCCATACATTTTTATAATGCCCCTTTTCTTTCAGACCATTGATAAATATATGATCCACTTCCTGAAGTATACCTACTTTCTCTTTAGTAATATCTCCCAGTATTCTTATAGCAAGTCCCGGACCAGGGAATGGATGTCTCTGAAGAATAATATCTTCTATCCCCAGGGTTTTTCCAACTATTCTAACTTCATCTTTAAACAATGTGTTTAAAGGTTCCACTACTTTTAATTTCATCTTATCAGGTAAGCCACCCACATTGTGGTGGGATTTAATAGTAGCAGAAGGTCCTTTTACAGATACTGATTCTATAACGTCGGGATATATAGTTCCTTGTCCGAGCCATTTTACATCGCTGATTTTATGCGCTTCTGCGTCGAAAACATCTATAAAGGTTTTACCTATGGCTTTTCTCTTATCTTCCGGATCAATTAGTCCTTTCAATGCCGTATAAAACTGCTCTCTCGCATCAACTCCTTTTACATTGAGTCCCATATTTTTATAGGAAGCGAGCACATCCTCAAATTCATTTTTCCTCAGCAAACCATTGTCCACAAAAATACAGGCGAGCTTATCTTTAATGGCCCTGTGAATGAGAACAGCCGCTACAGAAGAGTCAACCCCTCCCGACAAACCCAGTACTACTCTGTCATTGCCAATTTTTTCTTTTAATTCTTTTATAGTTGTCTCAATAAAAGCATCAGGTGTCCAATCCTGTGAACAACCGCAGATATGCACTACAAAATTTCTGAGTATGGTTTTTCCTTCAAGAGAATGAGTCACCTCAGGATGGAATTGAATACCGTAAGTTTCTTCTTTTTTAACTTTATAAGCCGCCACATTTACAGTTTCCGTGCTTGCAAGAATTTCAAATTCCTCCGAAAGTCCGGCAATGGTATCGCCGTGTGACATCCACACCTGTGAGAAAGGGGTGATTTCCTTCATCAGCTTATTGGTCGCATGAATTTCTTTCAGGCGCGCTCGTCCATACTCTCTGATTTTAGAGGCTACCACCTCATTCCCTGCCTTATGAGCAATCAGTTGGGCGCCATAACATACGCCCAAAATGGGCATTTTCCCTTTCAGGCCCCTGAGATCTACATCGGGAGCTTTGACTTCTCTTACCGAACACGGACTACCGGAAAGAATCAATCCTTTTACAGTAGAATCAAAATTAGGAATTTTATTATAGGGGTGTATTTCGCAATAGACATTTAACTCCCTGACCCTTCGGGCAATGAGCTGAGTATATTGAGACCCGAAATCCAGAATTATAATTTTTTCAGACATGGGGCAAAAATAGTATTTTAAGAGGTAAGTTTATATGATTGTGGAAATATTCCCTGCCTTATAGCCTATTTTGCCAATAAAATAAAAAAGGCCGGAATTCCGACCTTTTCATTTAAACTTCATGCTTTTCCTGAGGCTCTTTTATTTTGCTTTCCCGCTTACGGTATAGCTCTTTTTCTTTAGCCAGGTAATTTTCATAATCTTCTTTCAATACGAAGAACTTATCAAATTCTTTCTTGTCGATCAAATGAGATGGCTGATGGCTTGCCCACTCACTGGAAACTTCATATAAACCGTTAAAAGATCTCCCGGTGTACGTGTTACCTTTTGTAAAACCTTTTAAATGAGTACCTTCCGGAGTCTTAACACATTTGTACTCAATTCTTGCAATTTGGGTCATTTTGTTTCTGTTGCTCCTTTTTAATAATAACAAACCATATAACAAGCATATTGCTTATTAGTTCAGTAAAAACATCTGTTTTTTAATAAAAAAAGCCCCTTTTTAATGTTACTATGAGTACCAACACCAATATTTGCATGCGCAGGTGCAGGTGCAGCGTTCACAGCAGATGTATTTGGTACCTGGAATTTCAATGTAGGCAAGATTACATTACCAGCAAATTCCATAGTAACAGTTCGCATAGGAGGACTGCTGGGCGCGGAGGCGGAAGCAGCAAGATTACTATTGGTTCGACAGAAATGTGGAGAGCATCCGATGGAGATATATCAGGGCTTACTACCTGGACAGACGGGACTTTACCTGTGGAACTTATTGATCTTTCAGCAGAATATAAAAATGGGATAGTTTACATCACCTGGACAACAATACAGGAAAAAAATAATAAGGAATTTGAAATCGAAAAAAGTTATGATGGAATAATTTTTAATTGTTATAAAAAAATTCCGGGCGCTGGCAATTCAACATCCGCCAAGACTTATCAGGTACAGGACGAAGACCTTGATGCTCATGACAAAATCCACTATCGTCTGAAACAATACGATATTGACAGGAATATCAGTATTCATCAGACAACAGAAGTTTTATCTTCAGACCATTTCGGAGAAATGACAGTTTATCCGAATCCTGTAGAAAAGCAGGAAAGCATTCACATTGATCTTTATGCGGAAGACTGCAGCGAAGGAATAGTGGTGTTGCTTATGGATCAGTTAGGTAATGAAGTATTTTCTGAAGTCTGTTTAGGCGGCAGTTACGAGGACAACATTGTAATAAACAACGGACATGATTTAAAGCCAGGCTTATACTATATAAAAGCCACAAGCCACCATCATATTTATCAATAAAAACTACTGGTCAGATAATCCCAACAGAAGCAACAGTGAAGAGTTAGGAGCAGAGAGTCTTAACAGTTGCTGTTGCTTTTAACTTAGAAGCTGTGCAAATCATTAGCAAACAGGCTCAAGATTCAGCCTTCAACCTCTAAACCAAACTTTCTTACTCAAATTGATTAAACTGCAAGGAAAAATTATACCTTTGCAACGGCAAATCAATACGACCAGCTCCTGTGAACCCCCCCAGGTCCGGAAGGAAGCAAGGGTAAGCGGTTGAGCGGTGCGATATTTGATTTGCCTTTTTTTTAAATCCCTTACCCTTACACTTTTTTTATATAAATTTGTATAATTTAAAAGCATAAGCATTTATGAAATTCTTCATTGATACAGCAAATCTTGCAGAAATAAAAGAAGCCCACGAACTGGGAGTTTTAGACGGTGTAACTACGAACCCATCTTTAATGGCGAAAGAAGGCATTAAAGGAAAAGATAAAATATTCTCTCACTATAAAGCAATCTGTGATATCGTTGATGGTGATGTAAGCGCTGAAGTAATAGCTACCGAATTCAAAGCTATTATTAAAGAAGGTGAAGAACTTGCAGAAATTGATCCGAAAATTGTCGTGAAAGTTCCAATGATCAAAGATGGAGTAAAGGCGATTAAATATTTTTCACAAAAGGATATAAAAACAAACTGCACGCTGGTATTCAGCGCGGGACAGGCATTGCTTGCTGCAAAAGCCGGAGCAACCTACATGTCTCCATTCATCGGCAGGCTGGATGATATTTCTCATGACGGGCTTGACCTGATTGAACAGATTGTACAGATCTACAGCAACTATGGCTATGAAACACAAGTGCTGGCT
>JAIERY010000334.1 GCA_019746425.1 Cytophagaceae bacterium | reverse complement strand
CGCGTTTACATTTATTCCGTGATCAGTAGTTAATGCGAACGCCGGCGTAGCGGTCGTGCCGTTGGAGGCAAAGCCTATGATACAATTTCGTATAATAGTATTGTTGCTGGCGCTTTCCAGAAAGATTCCTGCCTGTCCGTTATTAATAGTAATCACGTTACCCTCTCCTGCCGCATTGGTTCCGATGATGTTTCCGGTAGATCCGTTTACCATCCGGATGGCTGCCTGGCCTCCGCCAGGACTTACGTGGGCTGCCCCCGCTGCATTCGTATTAAAATAATTTCCGATGATGGTGTTGTTGTCTCCGTTGTCGCAATATATTCCTCCGTTATTATTTGCCAGCAGCACATTGCGCAAGGCACAGTTGTTCCCTCCAATGATCACTCCGCTTGCTCCTCCTGAAATCTGTATGGCTTGCTGCGCAATATTTGCCGAAGCAGCATTTCCCGCAAGCGTTAGTCCCGCCCAACAACCCTGCACTCCACCGCTGGTTACACCAGCGCCCCGGAAGGTAACGCAGTTGCCCTGCATATTGAACACCAGTCCGCGAATGGTAACTCCTGCTACTCCGTTAATATCAAATCCGTTTGAGAAACCGCATGTTATCTGAATAATTGGATTACAGGATCCTGCCCCTGTCCATGCTGCAGCCATAGGACCGGAGGTCCCATCGATGGTAAGGTTACCTTCTGTAATCAGTAACCATGCAGGATTTTGCACGTCTATGTTAGATCCTGACGGCAGATTAAAGTTGATGATATCCGCTCCGGCATTAGCATTAGCTGAACTGATAGCCCATCCTAAAGTACCGGCTACCAGACATACGTTTGTATTGGTACCATTTGCCGCACAGGAATAATCGTTGCCCATAAGGCTTGTTACTGTAAAAGTTGCTCCGTAACCGATACTTCCCAGTGCCAGGAAGACTATTAAAAAAAGTACGTGTAAAGTTTTCATTTTTTGCAAATTTAAATTTTCAAATATAAAATTTAACTATTATTATTTTTTATTATTTAAATCCAAAATTTTTAAAATAAATTATAATAAAAACACAAATACTTTCCAGTATATCAGGTATATACCCAGATTTACCCTAAAGTAACTCCTTGGAACATTTATAGTGAAAAGCAATGTAACAAGACTAAATAGGGAGTCGGATAGCTAAATACATTTAGAGCTTACAACACCTTTTCCAACTTATTAACCTTATTATAATCTGCCAGGAATTTTTCCAGACCGCTATCAGTTAACGGGTGTGTTAATAAAGAAGTGATCACATTAAGCGGACAGGTAACCACATCTGCGCCGAGTTCTGCGCATCGGAGTAAATGCGTAGTATGTCTGACAGAAGCGGCGAGTACTTGTGTTTCGTAATTGAAATTTTCGTAAATGGAAATGATCTGGCTTACCAGATCCATTCCGTCATGTCCAATGTCATCCAGTCTTCCAACAAAGGGAGAAACATAAGTCGCCCCGGCCTTTGCGGCAAGCAATGCCTGTCCGGCAGAGAAAACAAGCGTACAGTTAGTACGAATGCCGCTTTTAGAAAAATATTTTATGGCCTTGAGCCCATCTTTTATCATGGGCACTTTCACCACTACTTTATTATCAAGGGCGGCAAGTTCCTCTCCTTCTTTAATCATTTCACTGAAGTGCGTGGAAATAACTTCCGCGCTTACGTCTCCATCCACGATGTCGCATATAGCTTTATAGTGTTTGAAAATACCATCCCTTCCCTTTATTCCTTCCTTGGCCATAAGTGAAGGATTGGTGGTAACGCCATCGAGCACACCCAGTTGGTGCGCTTCTCTGATTTCATTTAAATTAGCAGTATCTATAAAAAATTTCATGGTGCTTAATAATTATAATTCAGAATAAATCTATTGTCTTTTTAAAATCCCAAATCCCAAACGTCGCTGACTCAAAGCACGTTTGGATTGGAATTATGTTATATGTATTGATTAATTATATTTTCCATAAGCTCCTGTCTTCCGCTTATCTGCTTAGGTTCTCCATATTTCACAGCCAGGTTTCTTAAGTCATCTAATTTCAATTCTCCTTTTTCAAATCTCGAACCTTCTCCCTGATCGAAGGAAGCATATCTTTCGCTTCTTATTTTTCTGAAATCTGATGACTCAAGAATGCTATGAGAAATTATCAACGCTCTTGCGAAGGCATCCATTCCCCCGATATGAGCTATAAAAATATCCTCAAGATCAGTGGAGTTTCTTCTTGTTTTAGCGTCAAAATTAATTCCTCCTGTTTTTAATCCTTCGCTTTCAAGGATTACAAGCATGGCTTCCGTTAACTCATATAAGTTGATCGGGAACTGATCTGTGTCCCATCCGTTTTGATAATCCCCCCTGTTCGCATCAATACTTCCCAACATGTTCGCGTCAGCGGCAACCTGCAGCTCATGACTGAAAGTATGCTGTGCCAGTGTAGCATGGTTCACTTCGATGTTCAACTGGAAATCATTTGTAAGATTATATTTTCTTAAAAATCCGATGACCGTTGCCGAATCAAAATCATACTGATGCTTGGTAGGTTCCATCGGCTTAGGCTCGATGAGAAATGTTCCCTTGAATCCAATCTTTCTTCCGTAATCCCTTGCCATTTCCAGAAACTTCGCTAGATGATCAAGCTCCCTTTTCATATTGGTGTTGAGGAGGGTCATGTATCCCTCTCTTCCGCCCCAGAAAACATAATTTTCTCCTCCCAGCTCCACGGTAGCATCGAGAGCGGCTTTTACCTGCGCTCCCGCATGGCAGAGAACTTTAAAATCAGGATTGGTCGCGGCACCATTCATATAACGTGCATTGGAAAAGCAATTTGCTGTGCCCCATAATAATTTAACGCCGGAATCTTTTTGCTTTTGCTTCGCATACGCGATCATCGTTGCCAGATTTTTTTCCGACTCAGCGACTGATAGACCTTCGGGAGCGATATCAAAATCATGCCAGCAATAATATGGTACTCCCAATTTGGTTATAAATTCGAATGCCGCGTCCATTTTTTCTTTTGCCTGCCATAGAGGATCCTGACTTTTGAGCCATGGAAAATTTTTGGTGCCGGGACCAAAAGGATCTCCGCCCGTTCCACATAGTGTATGCCAATAGGCGACAGCGAAACGGAGGTGATCCTTCATGGTTTTGCCGCCGATCATTTTGTTTTCATCATAAAATTTAAAAGCGAGGGGATTGTCCGATTCTCTTCCTTCAAAAGATATTTTTGAAATCTGTGGAAAAAACTCTTTATCACCTAAAGTCACCTTGTGCTTTACAGGTTGTTCTTTTATTAGCCTCATATGCGTGATCGTTTATATTTTCTAAGACAAACAATATACTTATTGTATATTTTACACTAAGGTATATTAAAAAAATATCTGCTGCAAGTTTTTTCCGATAAATTTAAGATCACGTGAAAGATTAAGGTTTATTTCGATTTTGATATTTTAATCGAAGAATATATTCAATTAATGAAGAATCGTTTTTCTTATTCGCGCAAAAAGGTCAAAACATAGCTCGATGTCCAAGACCCAATTGTTTTTACAGAATGAATTATAAATCCGCCTGAAAACCTTAACTTAATGGCATTAAATTACAATTTCCAATTACCAAATCCTGTACCCTTTGGAATTTATTTTTTTGTGAATTTGAAAATTGCATAGTATGGTAATAAAAGATAAATCATTTGAAGTTTTTATCAATGAGAAGCAAATCAACTCCAGGGTAAAAGAGATTGCACAACAGATTTCCGCCGAGTATAAAGGAAAAGATCCTCTTATCATTCCCATACTGAATGGAGCTTTTCTTTTTGCAGCTGATCTGATAAAGGAACTCACGATACCTTGTCAGGTAAGCTTTGTGAAGGTTTCTTCCTATGCGGGCATGGAAAGCACAGGAGTGGTTACTAAATTATTTGGCTTAGAAACAGATCTTAAAAGCAGACATGTAATTATCCTGGATGATATCATTGATACGGGATTAACGATGTATTCTATTCTGCAGCAGGTAAAAGTATTCAAACCGGAAAGTATAGAGATGGCTTCCTTTTTACTGAAACCGGAAGCTTTGCAGAAAGAGCTCGAAGTGAAATATGTCGGCTTCACCATTCCTAATGATTTTGTGGTGGGATATGGGTTGGATTATGAGGGTTATGGGAGGAATATGAAGGATATTTATAAGTTGAAAGGTTAAAAGGTTGCAAAGTTTTAAAGTTTATGGGATTAGATTCTTTTAACTTTTAATCATTATTAGTTTCTAACCTTACAACATTTCAACTTTTAAATCTTTCAACTTCTAAACTTTATATTAATTTTGGGGCTCCAAAACCATCAACTATGTTAAATATCGTATTATTCGGCCCTCCGGGTGCAGGAAAAGGAACTCAAAGTGAAAAACTGATTAAAAAATATAATCTGATCCACCTTTCTACAGGAGATCTTTTAAGAGCTGAGATGAGCGCTCAGACAGAGTTGGGCCAGAGCGCAAAAAAATTTATTGAAAGCGGATTGCTTGTGCCCGATGAAGTAGTGATAGGAATGATCGATAATAAAATCAAGGCAAATAAGTCAGCCAATGGATTTATTTTCGACGGCTTTCCGCGTACTGTTCCTCAGGCAGGGTCATTGGATCAGATGATGAAGTTAAATGGAATGGAGATCAATGGTATGATAGGACTTGGAGTGGATGAAGAGGAATTGGCTAAAAGGATTCAGATCAGAAGCCAGACTTCCAATCGTGCAGATGATAAAGATCCTGATGTAATCAGAAGAAGAATTGCCGAATACAATAAGAGCACTGCTCCTGTAGCAGACTTCTATGCAAAGAAGAAAAAATACTTTGAAGTAAACGGCATGAATGACATTGATAAAGTATTTGCCGATATTTGCAAAGTAGTAGACTCATTTTAATAATATATACGAGTCATTGCGAGCGTAGCGAAGCAATCTGCTAACATAATGGTTGACAGATTGCTTCGTCGCTTTTACTCTCAGGCAATGAACAGACAATTATGGCTTCAAGCAATTTTATAGATTATGTAAAAATAATGTGCCGCTCAGGAGCAGGAGGAGCGGGCTCTGCGCATTTCCGCAGGGCAAAAGGTCTGCCTAAAGGCGGTCCGGACGGAGGAGATGGAGGCAGAGGAGGGCATATTGTTCTCAGGGGAAATTCGCAGTTGTGGACATTGATTCACCTGAAATACCGCAAGCATGTGATTGCTTCTCCAGGCGATGGCGGTCAGGCTGAAAATTGCACAGGCCGCTATGGTGAAGATGTTATTCTGGATGTTCCTATCGGTACAGTTGCCAAAGATGCAGAGACAGGGAAAGTAATGCTGGAAATCACCGAAGAAGGGCAGGAAGAAATACTGTTGCCGGGAGGAAGAGGAGGATTGGGAAATCAGCATTTTAAATCTTCTACCAACCAAGCCCCGCGTTACGCCCAGCCTGGTGAGCCGGGAATAGACCAATGGATTGTGCTGGAATTGAAGCTTCTGGCAGATGTTGGACTGGTAGGCTTCCCGAATGCAGGAAAATCGACACTCTTATCTAAGGTATCTGCGGCAAAGCCGGAGATTGCCGATTATCCTTTCACAACCCTGGTCCCTAATCTGGGTGTAGTGCAATACCGCGACTATAAATCCTTCGTGATGGCAGACATACCCGGACTTATAGAAGGCGCTGCGGAAGGGAAAGGCCTTGGTACAAGGTTTTTAAGGCATATTGAACGAAATTCTATTTTACTTTTTGTGATCTCAGCAGATACTACTGATATTAATAAGGACTATCAGGTGCTGCTGGGTGAGCTTGAAAAATACAATCCGGAATTACTGGATAAAAAAAGGCTTTTGGCTATTTCCAAAGCCGATTTACTGGATGATGAATTGAAAAAAGAGATCAGGAAAGAGCTCCCCGCTCAGCTTCCTTCATTATTCATATCTTCTTACCATGGGGAAGGCCTTCAGGAACTAAAGGACCTTATTTGGAGTACTTTAAATGAGAGGTAGGCACTCCAGAGTGCCATAATGGCATAATAAGGATTTTGGCAAAAAAATTGCGTTTTTTAATAATAATCAAAGAATTATAAAATGACAAAGGAAGAAAAGGGCTCAGAGACAGTAAATGATAAAGATCCGGTACAAAGCGGAATAGATAATAATGCTGCCAAGGTTAATGATGGACAGGAAGAAAATCTGTCATCTGACAAAAAAGGTGAAACAGATCTTTTGCAAAAGGAGGTAGAAGAGCTTAAGGATAAATACCTTAGATTATATTCTGAATATGAAAATTTCAGAAGAAGGACCAGCAAAGAAAAATCAGATCTGATTAAAACAGCCAACGAGGATGTACTCATTTCTCTGTTGCCTGTGCTGGATGATTTTGAAAGAGCGCTGAAAGCCATCAATGAATCAAAAGAAGGAGGAGCGGTGAAAGAGGGAATTAATCTTATATATAATAAGTTATACAAAACATTAGAGGCAAAAGGGGTAAAACCTATGCAGACAGTAGGGCAGGAATTTAACAGCGAATTGCATGAGGCCATTACTCAAGCTCCGGCTCCTTCAGAAGATATGAAAGGAAAAGTGATCACTGAAGTTGAAAAAGGATATTACTTGAATGAAAAGGTAATCAGATTTGCCAAAGTAATTATAGGATCATAGATCTTCCGGAATTCAAAAAATAAAAATATTACTCTTACCTAATGAATGGCTAAACCATGTCCAAAAGAGACTACTACGAAATTTTAGGTGTAAACCGTGATGCCTCTGCTGATGAGATCAAAAAATCTTACAGGAAGCTGGCTATTAAATACCATCCTGATAAAAATCCCAACGACCCTACTGCTGAAGAAAAATTCAAGGAAGCCGCAGAAGCTTATGAAGTATTAAGCAATCAGGAAAAAAGAGCAAGATACGATCAGTTCGGTCATCAGGGAGTAAACGGTGGCGGCTTTGGCGGTGGCGGAATGAATATGGATGATATCTTCTCTCAGTTCGGAGATATTTTTGGAGGAGGTTCTTTCGAAGGATTTTTCGGAGGCGGTGGAAGATCAAGACATACCAAACGCGGTTCGAATTTAAGAATAAAGTTAAAGCTCACATTGGAAGAAGTTGCCAATGGCGCTGAAAAGAAAATTAAAGTAAAAAGGCACGTTGCCTGTCAGAGTTGCGGAGGCAATGGTTCTAAAAACGGCTCGTCTTTACAGACCTGTTCAGCATGTCAGGGAACAGGCCAGATAAGAAAAGTAGTGAATACCATGCTGGGACAAATGGTCTCTGCTTCTACATGTCATGTCTGCCAGGGTGAAGGTACAAGCATTACTCAGAAATGTCCTACCTGTAACGGAGAAGGAAGGGTACTTGAAGAAGAAATTATTTCTATCAAAGTTCCCGCAGGTGTTGCAGAAGGTATGCAATTGAGTATGACAGGCAAAGGAAATGTACCTCCGCGCGGAGGAATGGCTGGTGATCTGTTGATACTGATTGAAGAAACAGAAGACGAAGTGCTGAAGAGAGATGGCCAGAATATCATTTACGATCTTTATATCAATTTCTCGGATGCAGCGCTTGGTACCAATATAGAAGTGCCTACCATCGAAGGAAAAGTGAAAATAAAAATTGATCCGGGAACGCAAAGCGGAAAGATACTGCGCTTAAAAGGAAAAGGTATCCGGGAAATAAACGGATATGGAAAGGGCGACCAGTTGATTCACATCAATGTATGGACACCGCAGCAGTTATCTAAAGAAGAGAAAGAAATGCTGATGAAAATGAAGGAGTCAGAAAACTTTAAGCCAAACCCGGGAAAATATGACAAAGGATTTTTCGAAAAAATGAAAGAATTCTTTTAATGTTTTTCAGCTTCTGGTCTTTAATGGCTATGTGCCAATATTGAAAATCCCCTATTTTTTTAAATAGGGGATTTTTATTTGGTATTAAAGAGCAATTTGTTCTTTGATTTTTAAAATCAAACTTCCACAATAATTCCTTTTCCTGCGGTTACCTCCGCTTACCTCCCTGGTAAAAGAAATATTATTGTGAAAGGGGCATTTTAAAATCATAAGAATATGAAAAAAATTATACTTGCATGGCTGGTATTATTATCAGCACACATTTTTTCTAATGCTGCAATTATTACTGTTACAAACAATCTCGATGCAGGAGCAGGGAGTCTGAGAAATGCACTTGGTGCTGCTGCAGCAGGAGACGTGATCCAGTTTAACATTGCCGGTGCTGGTCCTCATGTGATTACACTGGCTTCGGCTCTTCATTTTACCACTACCAACGTAACTATCGATGCTACCACAGAACCCGATTATACCTGCGGAAATCCAGCCATCGTTATTGACGCCTTTGGCTTATGGCCAAGGTTTATGAATATTACCGGAAGCAACAATACTATAAGAGGAATTTCATTCAGGTATTGTGTATTAAGAATTGATGGAGGAGACAACAACCAGATTTACGGATGCTGGTTTAATTTAAATAATACCGGACTCGCAGTTTCCGGCGACAATTCTGAAGCAAATCATTTTATCCTTACCAACACTGCTACAGGAAATACAATTGGAGGAACAGCATGCAATGAGAGAAATGTATTCTCTGACGGCGGAGCCACCGATACCTGGCAGGGCTTTGTTAAAATCCAGATGGGATCTAACAATAATATTTTTCGTGGAAATTATTTCGGTTCTGATAAAAATGGTACCGCGGTATTAAATCAAAACAGTGATCATGTTTTCTGGATTAACGGTTGTCAGAATATTACGATTGATCAGAATGTAATCATCGGGGCAAATGTTGCAGGTGCAATTGGCGGCGCGGCTATTTATGTAGACGGTGCGAATGCGAGCGGACTTACGATCACTGCGAATAAAATAGGAGTGGATGTAAATGGAAATGACGGCGGCGCTACATTTGGTAATGCCTATGGAGGAATTGTCAATAACGCTACTACCTGCAACACGCTTACCATCACAGGAAACGTAATTTGCCGCAATGGACTTGCACCTGGTGCCGATATTCATAAATGTGGCATCTTCACCGCATCGGCTTCCAATCCGGTTAACATCAGTAATAATTATGTTGGAGTTACTTCTTTATATGCAGTGGCAGGAAATCAGTTTGCAGGTGTGTTTATTAATGGAACATGTTCGAATATAACCATCAATAACAATGTTATCGGAGGAAATGGATTTCTTGCCGGTGATGAATCACACGGACTTTCTATCGAGCAGGCATGTACTACGGTTTCCATTACCAATAATTATGTGGGCATTTCTCCTAATAATACAGACATAGGAAATGCCTGTTCAGGAATTACCATCTCCGGAGGAAGCGGCTATACCGTAACAGGAAATATTGTTGGATTCAATGATGGCAGACGTACTACCATTCCTAATGCTAATCTGGTTGTAACAGGCACAGCAAACATGACTATTCAGAATAATCGCCTGGGAATAACGACTACAGGAGCTAATGCTGGTCAGCAGAATATTGGTGGAAATGCCAATGGTGGAATGGGAATTTTTATATCAGGCGCAACTGCACAGAGAATACGTATCGGAGGGATGGGTGCGAATGAACAAAACATTATTGCTTTCAATGCTAAGAATGGAATCCATTTGCAGAATGCTGATTTCGTAGAAATGAGATGGAATAGTATTTTTTGCAATGGTGCTGATGGAATTGAAATCAATTGCGGAACTGCCCAGCAGGCAAACGGAGGTTATGGATGCGCAGGTTTTACGATCACCACGTTTACTCCTCCTGTTTCATCTATCAGTGGTACGAGACCTACTGGTGGAACGGTAGATGTATTTGGCACTTATGCATGTGCAAGCGGCGCATGTACCAAACAGAGTCAGTACAGGTACTCAAGTGGGGTATATGGAGGAGCAGGAACTGCATGGAATTACAATCACGGATCAAATATGACGGATGATATTTCTGCATTGGTAACAGGCTCGGGAACAGATTGCAATACGGGATTTTGTAGAACATCAGAATTTACCAATTGCGTGGACAACCCTTTGCCGGTTTCTCTTTTAAGTTTTGAAGGAGTGCGAATAGATAAAAACACCGTGACGCTTTACTGGGAGACTGCAATGGAAATAAATAATGCTTATTTCATAATTGAAAGAAGTTCGGACGGGGAAAATTTTGAAGCAGTGGGAACAGTAAAAGGAGCAGGGACTATCAAAGAAAAACAGCAGTATGTGTTTACAGACAATAATGCTGCGGGATATTTATTTTATTACAGACTAAAACAAGTGGATAATAATGGGAGCTTTGCAAACTCCCCGGTAATTGCCATTAAAGATGAGTCAGTAGAAGGAATTTCCATTTATCCCAATCCTAACAACGGAAATTTCACTATCAGAATTTATGGTATGGAAAGCACTTACTCCTATGCTCTGATTGACGATATCGGACAGATCGTACTTCAAAAAGAATCGGCAGAAAATTTAGCTTCTGTAGATGGAAGTAATCTTTCTCCGGGAATATATCTTTTCAAGGCAGAAGTGAATGGGATTTTATTTACTGAGAAAATTATTATTCAATAATCTTCATATAGGTTAGGTTAACGGAGCCTCCGAAAGGGGGCTTTGTTGTTTATATACATTCATGGAGAGAAAATCACCACAGAGGGCACAAAGATTTGCACAGAGAGCATAGAGAAACGGCCCCGTGTTCTCTTTTTATCTCTTGGATTTCTCTGTGGTTTTCATTTAATAAGATTTCCCATTAACCTGACAGCTATTGAGGATCAATAAATCGTGCCGCATAAAAAAACCCTTGAAAAGCTTCAAGGGTTTTAATTATAAACAGTAATTATTTTTATTTCAGATTTGCTTCATTGCTGATGATGTGCAGCCAACCTTTAAGCTCTGCTTCACCGCAGCCTGTTTTAATGTAATAGTAGTACATACCATCGGCCAGGCTTCCTCCGCAGAAATCACCGCTTCTCAAGTCATCATCTTTGTAAACTCCCTGTCCCCATCTGTTGTAAAGCTCAAAAGAAGATCCGGGAAGTATGTCAAAGTTGTTTACATCTTTGACAATAAAGCAGTCATTGTGATTATCTGCATTGGGAGTGATAAGATTAGGCACTACCAGCGCCTGTGCTCCTGCAGCATAGATGGACACAGTATCCTCATTGCTTGTACAGTTGTTGGCATCGGTTACTGTTACTATATAACCTACCCATCCTGCTGAAGAAGGCGTAACCCTGATATTAGCATCGGTAGTCACCGTGCTGAAACCTGCAGGATCTGAGGTCCAGTTGAAAGTAAATGGTGCTGCCGTGCTGCCTGTAACACTTGCTGAAATATCAGCAGGACTTCCTATGCAAAGGGTATCCTCTCCCGAGGAAGCTGTCACAATTAAGGAAGAACCTCCTACTGTTACAGTTATATCATCCGATAATACTCCGCACACTCCGCTGATAGTCCAGGTAAGCACGGTGGTGGTAACTGTAAAATTGGTAGCAGTAGAGGTGTCTGAATTGACATTGCTAAAGATCACTCCCACCGGGTTAGAAGTCCATGTTCCTGTAAGTCCTGCAGTGGCAGGATCATTGGCAGCTAAAGTAATCTGTCCGCCGCAGATATTTCTGCCGTCTCCGGCATCTGCTGCTACTACGTCTGGGTTTCTTGTAATAGTGATTGTGTCTGAAGAAGAAGCACACTGTCCATTATTTACCTGCCATTTTAATTGAAGAGTGCCTACTGCAATTCCTGTGACGGTAGAATTAACAGAAGAAGGTGTGGTGATGGTTCCTGTTCCGCTTATCACAGACCATGTTCCTGTACCTACTGTTACTGCAGAAGCAGCAAGCGTGGTATTATCAGCGCATAACAGCGGCTGATCTGCACCTGCCGCTGCAGTGGTAGGTACCTGATCTCTTGTGATGATCACATCATCTGATGAAGCAGGGCATGTACCATTGGTGATTGTCCAGGTGAATGTGGTTGCTCCCAGCTGAAGGGCAGTAAAGCCGGAGTTGTTGGCAGAAGCATTGGTAAGAGTAGCTGAACCTGAAGTAACAGTCCATATACCTGTGCCTACTGCAGGAACATTGCCTGCAAGGTTTCCAAAGTCTGCACAGATATTTCTGTTTGGGCCGGCGCTGGCAACAGTTGGTCTTGCAAAATTTGTAATCATTACCTCATCAGAAGAGGATGGACAAGGGCCATTGCTTACGGTCCAACGGAATGTAACAGTGGAAGCAGATGGGATATCATTTATTCCGGTAAATGAATTAGCAGGACTTACAATTGTGGCAGATCCATTTACTAATGTCCATAATCCTGTACCGGCCAAAGGTGTATTACCATTCAATTCGCTGAAGCTGGTATCACATAAAGTTTTATCACTTCCGGCATCAGCTGTAGTGGGAAGATCAAATACAATAATATCTACATCTGATATAGAAGGAAGACATGCTCCATTGCTGATGCTCCATCTGAAAGTAGTAGTTCCTATGGCAAGTCCTGTTACACCTGATGAAGGATTGGCAGGATCGGTGATGGCAGGAGTTCCCGGTCCTGATACCAGTGTCCAGGTTCCTGTACCTGATGTTGGAGTATTTCCGGCAAGGGTAGCCACAGTCACATTGCAAAGTGACTGATCTGTTCCTGCATTGGCAGTAGTTACTGTTCCGCTTCTTACAATTTCCACTTCATCAAAAGAATTGGCACAAGGCGGATTGGAAGCAGTCCATCTTAAGGTTACCATTCCAATGCCAATACCTGTAACAGCAGAAGCAGGAGACGAAGGTGTAGTTACATTTGCAGTACCTGATACTACAGACCATGCACCTGTGCCTGATGTAATATTATTTCCATCCAGAACAGCATCGGCTGTACAGATATTCTGATCAGGGCCGGCGTTGGCAGTGGTAGGAGGAGCTTTGATAACAATCGTCACATCATCAGTAGAAGTCGGACAAGCGCCGCCTACGTCCCCAACCGTCCAGCGAAGCACTGTAGTTCCTATGGCAAGTCCTGTTACTGAAGTGTTATTTGCATTCGGGCTAACGATTGTTGGAGTAGCAGGTCCGCTTATGAAAGTCCAGGTTCCGGTGAAACCAGGATCCGGCGCAGTGGCAGTCATGGTAGTTGAAGTAACATTGCAAAGATTCTGATCCGCTCCGGCATTGATGGAAGGAGGGCTGCATAATACAGCGCAAGGGCTGAACTCGGTAGTATTGTGTGCTACAGTAGTATTGCCTGCGGAAGCAGTTACAACAAGAGTATCTCCGCTGATTGCTGCTCCGAAGGTATAAGTCCAGACGCCTGCTCCTGTAGCAACTACAGTTACTAAATAATTTTTCCCCTGTATGGCATTTGATCCTCCATTGCCTGCGCAAGTGAGACATGCTCCTGTTCCTGTTCCAAAAATTTCTATAAATGAACCTGCAGGCGCAGTACCTGAAATCGTTGCTCCCGTTACATTGGTAATAGCAGGATTAGGAAAGGTAGGAAGATCATTTCCTGTCCCGTTGTGATTTATTCCTCTTGCTGTGTTACAGTAAATGCTGTTTCTGTGAATAGAATTATTGTCGCTGTTAGCACCGCTTACGCTTATTCCATTGGTGTTATTTGCTATTCTGTTGCCTTCGTTTGCAGCTACGCCTCCAATGACATTGTTGTCGGCGCCGTTTTTAATATTAATGCCATCACCTGCATTTGCAGCATTTGCTCCATTTGGTGCAATGCCTATGTAATTGTTCCAGACTTTAGTGCCTTGTGCACTGTCAAGCTCAATACCATTGGATGTATTGAAAGCAATATAGTTTCTCAGCGCAGCAGTAGTGCCTCCAATGGTATTATTATTGGAGCCTCCGTTAATATAAATTCCGACTGTATTAGGTATTGCAGCAGTACCTGCTGCGTTAGTCCCTATGTAATTATTCTGGATAAGATTGTTGTCTGCATTATCTGCAGGTGATCCGCCGAATCTGATGGCAATTCCTGGACCTGCATTTCCCGAAATAATATTTCTATCTCCTGCTGTAGAACCTCCAACAGTATTTCCATTGGAATTCCATTGGATGGTAAGACCTCCTGCTAAGTTGGGAGCTGCCGCCGACCCATCTATAACCGTACCTATATAGTTTCCGGCAATTTTATTATTGTTACAGTTTTTCTGTACAAATATTCCAAAATTGTTATTTGAAGTGACATTTCCCAAGCCGCTTCCTCCGACATTGCAATTGCTTACTCCATCCAAAAGACTTATACCATCCTGCTTGTTTCCGATATTAGAATTGTTGGGAGAGATACCTACATAGTTGTTGTATACATTTGTCGGACTTCCTGAAGTTCCTACGTTTGTTCCCTGTAATAAAATTCCGTGACCCGGATAGGCAGCATTGGCAGCAAAACTTCTGAAACCATTACCGCCTACCACGTTGCCTTCTGCTACCGTAGCTCCTCCGATAGTATTTCCTGTTGCATTGCTATACCCCTTAATTTTTATACCGGTATATAGATTCCCAAATGCATTTGATGCTCCCGTGGTATTTCCAGTCGCATCTGTTCCTATATAATTTCCCCTGATATTTGAGTTTCTTACATCTTCAAAATAAATTCCGCAGCTGTTATACCAATCCCACTCTGTAGCATTACTAGTATTAGGAATATTTGGGATGGCAGTGCTGCCATTTGCAGAAATAATATTTCTTGCAGCAGCAGTAGATCCCCCGATAGTAATATTTTGCGAGCCGCTATTGGCCCATATTCCAACACCTTTATTTCCCAAGGCTGCTAATCCATTGGCAGAAACCCCTACCATATTTCCTGTAATGGTAATATTGCTCGAGTTTTCAATTTTCAATCCGGCTCCCGTATTTCCTGAAATTACATTTTGATTTAGGGTAACCGCAGACGTTCCCTGAATAAAAATTCCATGGTGGTTCTGATATTCATTGGTACCATTGGGAATTGCATTGGCGCCATTAAGATCTGTTCCTACATAATTATTGGCAATGATATTTCCTGACCCGGCACTTTGTAAATAGATACCTATTTTGTTGCATCCTGAAACTACATTGCGTGTAGCAGCAGTGAAGGTTGTATTGCTTCCTATAATGTTGTTGCCAGATCCGTTTCTTATATAAATACCATAGTCTGCGATTGTATTGCCTGCGCTTGAAGTCCCTGCGCTGTTGACACCAAACCAATTGTTCTCAAACACATTTCCTCCCATGGAATTATTAAATAATATTCCATTGGTAAAGCTCTGGAAAATAAATCCTTTAATGGTCACCCTTCCTCCATTCATTTGAAAGGCATCACCTGATCCGGGACCTTTCAATACTACTATCGGATTTTGTGCAGGAGCCCAGCCTGGCTGTGTCGTGGCATCGATCGTAATGTCTGATCCATACATGTTGCCCAGTGGTGTTCCTGCAGTAATGTTAATCAGGAAGGGCGCCGCTCCGGTAATATTAAAGTTTACCGTATGCGGTCCCGGCCCCCCGTTCAGCGCAAGTCGAATACACTTTCTTAAAGTGTTTTCATTAATGGTTGGTGTGCTGTAAGGTTGTCCGTTATCATTGTCGGCAGTGCTGCTCACTGTAAAAACAGCGGCGAAAAGCTGGCTTGAAAAGCAAAGCAATACAAGCAGGGGTAATAATTTTTTCATATGTTAGGTTGATTGATAATTGTACTATTCAGTGTTATCCTATAACTATAACGACTGTTTTAAGTTATGGAAGAATGAAAATTTAATACTTTTTATTAAAAAAGAAACATTATAGAGACAAATAACGTAGGAGAATGGTTGCTTTTAAGTCAACTTGCTGAAAATCAAAAAAATATACTTTGGTCAAATGAGGGCTTTGAACCGGATATAAATAAAAAAACCCTGCTGATCAGCAGGGTTTTTTTAAGAAGGTTTTTGTACTTTATTTATTTGAGGCTTCATTGCTTATAATATGCAACCAGCCTTTGTATTCTTTATCCCCGCAACCTGATTTAATCAGGTAATAATACATACCATCGGCTAAACTTGCCCCGCAGAAGTCACCGCTTCTCAGGTCATCATCTTTATATACCGCCTGACCCCATCTGTTATACATTTCAAAAGTAGAGCCGGGAAGTATATCCAGGTTATTGGCATCTTTTATAATAAAGCAGTCATTGTGCTTGTCACCATTGGGAGTGATAAGGTTAGGAACAACCAATGACTGCGGCCCTATTCCTGTTACTTTTGCAGTATCAATAGGAGAGGTACATCCATTGGCGTCAGAGACTACTACAAAGTAGGATATGGTTCCTTCAGCCGGTGTCACGCTTACAGTTGCGCTGTTATTGGTCACATTGAAACTGTTGTCAGACGATGCCCAGGTATATTGCAAAGTTCCTGTGCCTCCGATAGTAGTTACGTTCAGATCTACTGAAGATCCTGCACAAATAGTATCGTTATCTGCTGTAAGATTAGTGACCAGTCCGGAAGTTCCTTTATTGATAACTACAGTGTCTCTTGTTATACCGCAAGATCCTGTTATCACCCACTCAAACTCGTTGGCTCCGTTTGTTAATCCTGTCACATCTGAATTCGGATCGGTCGGATCTGTTACGGTAGCAGTTCCTCCTGCAAGCACATTCCATGTTCCTGTACCTACTGTAGGAGTATTTCCCGTCAAGGCGCTTAACGTTGTAATACAGGTAGCCTGATCTGCTCCGGCTGTTGCCTGTGTGGTAGCAGGATTGATAGTGATGGTTACCATATCAGATGCTGGGCAACCACCGGTTGCACTTTCAGTGACAGTTAATGTTCCTCCGCTTGCACCCACATTGATCATTACATCATTGTCAGTTGCAGTTCCGCTGATGGTTAATCCTCCTGTTACCGTCCATAAGTAAGTTGCGCCTGATCCGGAATTGTCGGTGGTAGTAAAGGATACGTTATTGGTATTGGCGCATTGGTTAAATGTACCGTTAATATCAGGTGTGCCGGCTACACAGAGTACACATGATGAGAATTCCGAAGTATTGTGTGCCGTGGTGGTATTTGCTGTTGAAGCTGTGGCAGTAATGGTGTCTTTATTCCCGCTGTAAGAATATGACCAGTTGCCTGATGCATCCGCAGTATCTGTACCCAGATAATATCTGCCTTGTACGGAATTGCTTCCAGGCGTACAGGTAGCACAGCCGGTTCCTATCCCAAAGATTTCTATGATATCTCCCGGGTTTGCAGTTCCTACAATTAAAGTACCCGTCGAAGTACCGAGTATTACAGGAGCAGGGTAATCATTATTTCCTGCATTGTTCAATTTAATTCCACGCAGTGCATTGCAGTAAATGCTGTTTTTATGAATCGAGTTTAAATTGGAACCTGCATCAACGATCTGAATTCCGTTTCTTCCGTTGTACGCAATTTTATTTCCTTCATTGACATTTACTCCTCCAATAATATTATCCGTGCTGCTTCCGGAAATATTTATTCCATCGCTGAAGTTTGCTACTGCAGTACCGTTTGAAGCTACCCCGATTTTGTTATTAAAGAATGAGTTTCCGGTCGAAGCGTTGGTAATAGTAATACCATTGTTCCCATTTGCTATTCCGTTTGCAATCACTACATTGTTGGTGAAAGTGTTGCCGCTGCAGTCATCGGTAATGTATACT